>NZ_JACESD010000012.1:0-60776 GCF_013911995.1 Euryhalocaulis sp. | reverse complement strand
CGCAGACCGCAGAGGCCGAAGCCCGGCCCGCCGAGGCCGGCGGCGAGGACCCGGTCGGCGCGGCGATTTCCGCCCTGCCCGCCTCCGACCAGTTCCAGCTGGGCATGGCCGAGCTGCAGAATGGCGAGCAGGACGCCGGGGTTCGCCTGGTCCGCGCGGCCGCCGATAGCGGATACGCCCCAGCGCAGTACCGCCTCGGCAAGCTGTTCGAGACCGGGCTTGGCGTGCCGCAGGACGCGCTGCGCGCCCGCCAGTGGACCGAGCGCGCGGCCAATAACGGCAACCGCAAGGCGATGCACAATCTGGGCGTGATGTACGCCGAGGGGCGCGGCGCCTCGCAGGACATGAACGCCGCCGCGCAATGGTTTGAACGCGCCGCCCTGCTGGGCGCCCCGGACTCACAGTTCAATCTGGCCGTCCTTTATGAGCAGGGCCGCGGACGGCCGCGCAGCCTGCCCGACGCCTATGCCTGGTACACGATCGCCGCGCAGAGCGGCGACGAGGAAGCCGGGTCCCGCGCCAGCCGGATCGCCGGCGAACTTCCGGAAGAAGCCGCCGCCGAGGCGCGCCAGATGGCGCAGTCTTTCGAGCCGCGCCCGCTGGACGTCGCCGCCAATAGCGCCGCCGAAGACGGCGCGGCCGCGCTGACCGGCCCGGCTGCGGTCGCCCGCGCCCAGACCATCCTGGCCGAGCTGGGCTATGATATCGGTCAGGCGGACGGCAATTCGGGGCCCCAGACACAAGCTGCGATTATCCTGTATCAGCGCGAAAACGGCCTGGCCCAGACGGGCGAAGTGTCGCCCCGCTTGCTGGAACGGCTGGAAGTCTCGCGCAGGCGCTAGTATGCCAGTGACGACGGCGCGTTTGCGCGCCGCCGGACGGCTTCAAAGACGAGCCAGCGGAAGGCGCGGGTGCAGATCTACCTCCCCATCGCCGAGATTTCGGTCAATGTCCTGCTTCTGCTGGGGCTGGGCGCCGGAGTCGGTTTCCTGTCCGGCATGTTCGGGGTGGGCGGCGGCTTCCTGATGACGCCGCTGCTGATCTTCATCGGCGTGCCGCCCGCGGTCGCTGTTTCCACACAGGCCAACCAGATCGCCGCGACCTCCGTCTCGGGCGCGCTGGCGCACTGGCGGCGCGGCGCGGTGGACGTGCGCATGGGGTTATATCTGCTGGCCGGCGGCATCGCGGGGTCGGTCGCGGGCGTGCAGCTGTTCGCCTGGCTGAAAAGCCTCGGCCAGATCGATATTGCGATTGCGCTGTCCTATGTCGTGTTCCTGGGAGGCATCGGCGCCCTGATGGCGTTCGAGAGCATCCAGGCGCTGCGACGCGACCGCCGGGGAGGCCAAGTGGCCCGGCCCCGCCGGCGGCGGCCGCGCCCGCTGGCCCAGCGCCTGCCCATGCGCGCCCGGTTTCCGCGCTCTCACCTCTATGTCAGCATCATTCCCCCGATTGTCATTGGCGCGGTGGTGGGCGTTCTGGTCGCCATCATGGGCGTGGGCGGCGGATTCATCATGGTGCCGGCGATGATCTATCTGCTGCGCATGCCGACCAATGTCGTGGTCGGCACATCGCTGTTCCAGATCATCTTCGTGACCGCGCTGGTGACCGTGCTGCAGGCGACGCAGAACCACACGGTCGACATCATTCTGGCGCTGCTGCTGATCCTTGGCGGGGTCATCGGCGCCCAGATCGGGGTGCGCGCGGCGATGAAGGTGAAGGCTGAGGCGCTGCGCGCCCTGCTGGCGGGGCTGGTGCTGGCCGTCTGTCTGAAACTGGCCTGGGACCTGATCGCCACGCCGTCCGAAATGTACACGCTGATCCCGGGAGGGCTGTGAGCGGTGATCGCCCTTCTTTCCGCGCTCTTCCTGCTGGCCGCGCAGACCCCGCCCGGCCCGTCCGGGGATACGGTCCCGGCCGGTCCGCCGGATGTGGCAATCGCCCTGACCGACGAGGAAGTGCGCGTGACGTCCGGTTTCACCGGCGCGCGGCTGCTGATCTATGGCGTCGCGCCCGGATACCGGGAGGGCGACGACCTGGTGGTTATCCTGCGCGGCCCGTCCCAGCCCCTGACCGTGATGCGCAAGGAACGCATCGCCGGATTGTGGCTGAACACCGAGCCGGCCTCCTTTGCCGGGGCGCCGTCCTATTACGCCGCGGCCAGCACCCGGCCGCTGCACGAGATCGCCCCGCCCGACGTGCTGCGGCGGCTGGGCGCCAGCGCGGAATACGTGCCGCTGCGCACGGCGGGGGTGCAGTCCTCCGACGCCGCGCCGATGATCAGCGATTACCGGCGCGCCATTATCCGCCTGAAGGCCGACAAGGGGCTTTACCGGAACGAGGCGGGCGAGGTGACGCTGCAGGAGGCCAATCTGTTCCGCGCCGAAGTCCGCCTGCCCGCCCAGGCGCCGGTGGGCGATTACGAGGCGCAAGTCATCCTGTTCCGCGACGGCGGGGCCGCCGCCCAGACCGCCACGACCCTGACCGTGCACAAGGCGGGGCTTGGCGAGGCGGTCTATAATCTCGCCCAGAACCAGCCCTTCCTGTACGGCCTGCTGGCTGTGGCTGCCGCATTGCTGGCCGGATGGCTCGCGGCTGCTATATTCGCCAGACGATGACCGATACACAGACGCCTCCCCCGCCGCCGCCCGAGCCGCCGCGCGAACCCGCCGGCCACCGGCCCGAATCCTGGTTCCAGCGGCCGTTTTCCGGCGCGCCGAAACCGGCGATGTTCCTGACGCTGGCGGGCATCCTGCCCTTCCTGATCACCGCGCTGGTGGTGATCGTCACCCCGGAAGGCAAGCTGTTCAACGCCACCGCCTATAACGCCCTGCTGACCTATGCCGCCGTCATTCTCGGCTTTCTGGGCGGCACGCGATGGGGGGTGGAAATGGTGGAGCGGCCCGAAACGACGCGCTGGGCCGTGCTGGTCCTGGCGATCATCCCCCCGCTTCTGGCCTGGGCCGTGATCCTGATCGGGCTTCAGCCGCGGGCGACTATGGCGATCTTCATCGCCGGCTTCCTGGCCATGCTGTTCTGGGATCTGTGGTCGATCACGCGGGGAACCCTGCCTGGCTGGTACGCCTCGCTGCGCATCATCGCCTCGTCCGGGGCGATCCTGTCGCTGCTGCTGGTGTTCTGGACGCGTGACGTGCCGGTCACCCAGGCGCCGCCCGCCTAGTCGCCGCAGAGCTTGCCCGCGGTTACGGGCCAGACGCGCGACTCCCCCATGATCCACGCATCGGGCCGTCCGCCGAAAACGCGGGCGAACGCCGCATCACAGACATTCAGCCCGCCCGCATATGCGCCGAAGGCCGGCAGAACGGCGTGATCGCCATTGGTCGCGAAACACCGCCGCCGCATGGCCCGGCCCCGCGCCCGCACCCTTGCGACGGGGTGGAGATGGCCCGCCAACTCCCCCGGCGCGCCGCCCTCTGTCGGGATATGGCGCAGCACCAGCGGCCCGAGCGTCAGCTCCGCCACCGTGCGTCCGCCCAGCTCCACCGGCGGGGCGGGGTCGTGATTGCCCTCCACCCAGATCCAGTCGCCGACCGATCCCGTCAGGCGGCCGATCTCCGCCCTGTCGGCGTCATCAAGGCGCAGCGCGGCCTGCCCGTCATGGAAGGAGTCGCCAAGGCAGGCGACGGCGCGCGGGGCGTAGCGGCGGATCAGCCGGTCCAGCCGCGCCAGCGTTTCCCGCGTGTCGAAAGGGGGCAGCATGCGCGCCCGCTGGGCGAAGGCCGAACCCTTCTCCAGATGCAGGTCCGCAACGATCAGCATGCCCGCGCCCTCATGGAACAGCGCGCCCGCCGGATCGGCGAGCATGTCGACGCCCGCCACGTTGAGCGCGACGTGTTGCGATGACTCTGTCCGGGCCGGGGCCTGCATGCGATATTCCTTGGCTGCGGAGGAAAGGTTAGACCGGTTCGCCGCAAAGAGAAGCGCCGGTGTTCAGAAGGTTCTGCAGATGAGCGACGCGATGACAGCCGAACAGCCCGCCGCACCCGCGCCGTTCGCGGACGCGCCGGGCGCGGTGACGTTCAAGAAGCTGCGCAAGCGGCTGGCGCGGCAGGCGCGCGAGGCGGTGGAAACCTACGCCATGCTGCCCGAAGGCGCGGAGGCGAGCCCGCCGCGCTGGCTGGTGTGCCTGTCCGGCGGCAAGGACAGCTACACGCTGCTGGCCGTGCTGATGGACCTGCAGCGCCAGGGTCATCTGCCGGTTGAGCTGGTGGCGTGCAATCTGGATCAGGGCCAGCCTGGCTTTCCCAAACATGTCCTGCCCGATTATCTGGCCGCGCTGGGCGTCGAGCACCGTATCGTCACCGAGGACACCTATTCCATCGTCACCGACAAGGTGCCGGCGGGGCGGACCTATTGCTCGCTCTGCTCCCGCCTGCGGCGCGGCATCCTCTACCGCGTGGCGCGGGAGGAGAACTGCCAGGCGATCGTGCTGGGCCATCACGCCGACGACGCGGTGGAGACGTTCTTCCTGAACATGATCCATGGCGGCAAGCTGGCCGCCATGCCGCCCAAGCTGCTGAACAACGAGGGCGACCTTCTGGTCCTGCGCCCGCTGATCCTGTCGGCCGAAGCCGATATCGAGAAGTTCGCGAAACATATGGATTTCCCCATTATCCCCTGCACGCTCTGCGGCTCGCAGGAAGGCCTGCAGCGCGGCGCCATCAAGGCGATGCTGGCCGGCTGGGAGGAAAAACGCCCCGGCCAGCGCGCGATTCTCGCCAACGCCATGCGCAACGTGAACGCCTCGCACATGGCGGATGCGGCGTTGTTTGATTTCAAGACTTTGTCCCCTTCCTCCTGAGGGGGGATGGTTTCTCCCTCTCGGGGGCGAGGGGACTTTTCTTTTTTACCCTCTTCTTTTTCAGCTCCCGGAATCCGCGTCAGCGGATGTCCGGGATCCAGTTTGCGGCGGTCCCGCCATCTCTGGACCCCGGATATTGGCTGCGCCAATTCCGGGGACTCTCGGTGGGCGACATGCGCCGAAAGCTCCGCAGGTCCTGTGACCTCGGAGGTGTTGGGTGGGGCGAGGGAAGCGGCGCGCGTTTCGGACGCTGGCCGTATTTATTATTTGATTGCTTTGCGAACCGAAGCTGCGCGCCGCTGACGTTTGAACCTGCCTGAAGTTGGCCTTGCGACCGTTTTTCCTTCGCAGTCCCTTCCGACAGGCCGGAGCGGTCATCGGGCAAGGTCTCCTCCCGCGACATCTCCGGCGCCGTTCCCCGCCCCATGCGACCCGAGCTCATGGTCCCTCGCGGCAGCGAACAGGAGGGAGTATGGCTCAAGCGGGGACCCGGTCTGATATTTCTGTTTTTGTCCCTGCTTTCCGGCCCTTCGAGACGCCGCGTCCTTGGCGCGGCTCCTCAGGGGAAGGGTGATGGAAGCGGGAGTTAGCATACCCCATCCCTTAGCCTGAGGAGCCCGGAAGGGCGTCTCGAAGGCGGGGTCGAGAAGGCGCGAATTTCCTCAGGAAACTCCGCTCAAAGTCCCGCTTTTTTCGCGGCTTCGCCGGGGGTGAGGACGACCGCCCCGATGACGCCGCGGACGTCGAGGAGGTCGGAGTCGCTGGAGACGACGGGGACATCGGCTGCGGCGGAGAGGGCGGCGAATTTCCGGTCTTCGGGATCGGGGACGGCCTGCATGGCGGCAAGGTCCAGCGGGCCGTCAAAGCGGCCCGCCTCCGTGAAGAGGGGCGCGGCGGCGGGCCAGTCCAGCGGAGGAATCTTTTCAAGGATGCGCCGTGTCTCCGCGCGGGTTTCCTCCGCCCAGACAAGGATCAGCCCACCCTCTCGCGCGGCGGCGATCAGGCGGGCCGAGGCGGAGCGGGGGTTGAATCCCGCCCCGACAAAGACATTGGTATCAAGGATCAGCCGGACGCTCAGGATTCCTCGACCGCGACGCAGGCATCGCCTTGGAACGAGAACGTCTCGACATATCCGTCCGGCGCGATCACGAAACGGGTCTCACACTGGGTGAAATGATCGACGGGCGGATTATAGACGCTCTCATAGACCGTTTCCTTGCGTTTGATATGCTCGCCGTCCTCGTCGACGGTCTCGACCCAGCGCTCATGCGGGACCTGGGTGTAGTTCCCGCCGGTGGTGTAGGATTCCTCGACGAAATAGGTCCACATCTCGCGGCCCTCCGACATGCCGGCCTTGTCGACAGGCGGCCCCCAGTCCAGCAGGAGCTGGTCGGCGTGGACCCCAACCCATTGCGAGGTTTTCTGGCGATACCCTTCGGCGGTGGCGCAGGCGGCCAGCGCAAAAAGGGAAAAGATAACAAGCAGGCGGCTCATAACTCTGTCTCCCCACAGACGTTGATAAACGTCATCTTAACCCTTGCGGACCGGGTTGGGGAGGGTGAAACCGGGAGAGGCGCAAAATTCACAATCGCCCCGCGCCGCCCCATATCAGGCAGAACGCCCTTTTAGCGAGACGGACGCCGCCATGCTGAGCCCTGAAGAACTGGAGCGCTATGCCCGGCACATCGTGCTGAAAGAGATTGGCGGGCCAGGCCAGCAGGCGCTGAAGCGGTCGCGGGTGCTGATCGTCGGCGCGGGCGGTCTGGGCTCCCCCGCCGCGCTTTACATGGCGGCGGCGGGCGCGGGCGCGATCATCCTGGCCGATGACGACGCCGTGTCGCTCAATAATCTCCAGCGCCAGATTCTTTTCACGACCGATGAGGCGGGCGCGCCCAAGGCGGAAACCGGCGCGGCGCGGCTGGCCGCGCTGAACCCGCATGTCGCCGTGGAGACGCTTTCCAGACGGCTGGACGCGGCGGGCGCGGCGGAGGCCGTGGCGCGGGCCGATATCGTGCTGGACGGGTCCGACAATTACGAGACGCGGTTCGCGGTGAACGCGGCCTGCCACGCGGCGGGCAAGCCGCTGGTCTCCGGCGCGGTAGAGCGGTTTTCCGGGCAGGTGGCCGTGTTCCGCTCGGGCCTTACGAAAGAAGTGGAGGCGCGGTCACCCTGCTATCGCTGCCTGGTCCCGGACATTCCCCCCGACGCGGAAACCTGCGCGCAGATCGGCGTCGCGGGACCGGCGGCCGGGGTGATCGGAAGCTGGATGGCGCTGGAGGCGATCAAGCTGATCACCGGGGCGGGAAAGCCGCTGGACGGGCGCCTCGCCATATTCGACGGGCTGGCCGGGACCGCGCGGACCATCGCTCTGCCCCCCGACCCGGCATGCCCGGTTTGCGGGAGTAGCGCATAATAGAAGCGCGGCGGGGACCGCCGCGCTTCCTGTTGCGTCTGCCTTGATGAACCTATTTCCGTCCGGCGCCCGGCTTGTTCGCCGGCTTGTCCTTTTTAGCGTCCGGCGTCTTCGCCGGCTGGCCGGATTGGGGTTTGTTCTTGTTCTTATTGTCAGGCATGGGTTTCGTCCTGAAAGTGCGGGGTTAAGCGGCCCGCGGTCGGTCCGGCCGGAATGGCCGGATCAGACGCTATAACGCCGGACGCGGCCCGCCGGTTTCCGCCCGCGCTGCGCAAGGCGCGAACCGCGCGGCCTCGCCCCCCTAGTTCTGCGAGGAGCGGCCTTCGGTGAGGTCCGGGTAGAGGATGTTCACCAGCGTCTCGCTGTCCATGAAGCCGGCATAGTCCTCGTCCAGGTCCGCCAGCGGGTTGTCGGCGAGGGTTTCTTCCAGGGTCAGGCCCTCATCGATGCTGGCCTGCACGCGGTCGCGCAGCATCACGGCGAGGTCATGGGCGGCCTGCAGGTCGGCGCGCGTGGCGAGCGGGCCGTGGCCGGGCATGATGGTGGTGTCCTCGCCCGCGATCTCCAGCCCGCGCGCGAGCCCGGCGATGAAGCCGTCTATGGAGCCGCCGGAGGACGTGTCGATGAAGGGGAAGGACTGGTTGAAGAAGATGTCGCCCATGTGCAGCACGTCGGCCTCGGCGAAATAGATCACCGCGTCGCCATCGGTATGGGCGTTGGGGATGTGTTCGACATGTGCGGTCTGGCCGTTCAGGTGCAGCGTGACGTCGCGCGTGAAGGTGACCACGGGCCAGGCCTCTTCCGGGCTGGCCGGGGTGGAGCGGTCGAAGATTTCCGATTGCTGGTCGGTGGACAGGCGCTGGCGCACGTTTTCGTGGGCGATGATGGTGGCCTGGTCCCCGAACGAAGCGTTGCCGCCTGTGTGGTCGCCGTGCCAGTGCGTGTTGACGACATAGCCCACCGCGTTGCCCTCCACCGACTGGATGGCGGCGCGGATCTGCTCTGCATTATCGGCGAATTTGTCGTCGATGATGAAGGTGCGGTCATCGCCCGTCAGCACGCCGACATTGCCGCCGCGCCCTTCCAGCATGAACAGGTTCGGGGCGATGTTCACGACCTCGAACGGCCAGTCCTGGCCAGCCTGTTTTTCGTGCGCGTCATGAGCGGCGGCGGGGGCGGCCGCGAGCATCGCGGCGGCGGTGAGCGTGCGGAGCATGGCGGGTTTCCTTCGCTTTAGTGGGCGCAAATCTGCATGTCGGCTATGAAAATGGAGCGCGGATGAGGCTTTGACAACTTATCCGCAATGAGCGATGCGCTCGGGTCATGGACTTTATGGCGATGATCCCCTTCTTCGCGGCGCTGGTCGCGGTCACCAACCCGATGGGGTCGGCGGCGATCTTCCTGTCGATGACATCGGACTCCACGCGGGCCGAACGGGCGCGGACGGCGAACACCGCCGCCATTGCCTCGACCATCGCCTTGCTGGTGACCGCGGTGGCCGGGAAATACATCCTCGGCTTCTTCTCCATCTCGCTGGACAGTTTCCGCGCCGCGGGCGGGGTGATCCTGTTCCTGATGGCGCTGTCCATGCTGCGGGCGCGGCCCTCGCGCATGCACTCGGTGGACGAGGAGCGGCTGGAGGGCGAGGAGAAGGACGATCCGGGCGTGTTCCCGCTGGCCATTCCGCTGATCGCCGGTCCCGGCGCGTTCGCCGCGGTGATCGTCTATGGCGAGGGCGTGACCGGGCTTCTGGGCTGGGCCGCGATGTCCGGCGTGATCCTGGCCTCCGGCCTGGTGATCTTCGCGATCCTGCGCGCGGCCACGCCGATGTCCAACCTGCTGGGCGTGACCGGCATGAACGTGCTGATGCGGGTGATGGGCCTGATCCTGGCGGCGATCGCGATGGAAATGATCGCGGTGGGCTTTAGCGGGCTGCTACCCGGCCTCGCCGCCTGAATCTTCTCCGCCCTTCGGGGCAAACGCCTTGCGCGACAGCCAGGCGAGCGCGGCGACGAACAGAATCCCCAGAATCCCGATCACGATGCCGGTGAACAGAACGCCCAGCGCCGCGCCTAGAAGAAGCGCGGCGAGGAAGACGGCGACGGCCAGAATGCCGAAAAGAATATATCTCATGGCAGGCAAAACGCCGGCGGCGGGCGAATGGTTCAAAGCCGGCGCAGGCTTATTTTGCACTGGCGTCCGGGGACTGATCGCCGTCCTTGGCCGCCTGGCCCAGCGCCAGGATGAGCGCTGTTGAAAGCCCGAAGGCCAGCGCGAGGCCGATGCCGAGCCCGATGAGGGGATTATCCAGCGCGATTGCCAGCGCAACGCCGATTGACACGCCCGCCCCGAGACCGATGGCGAGGCCCGCAAAGGCGGGATGGGTGAGGCTTTCCATCATGATTCAAACAATACGCGGTCCGGCGGCCGGTGGCCATCGGTGAACACGCGGATATTGACGATCACCTTCTCGCCCATCGCCGTGCGGCTCTCGATGGTCGCCGAGCCCATGTGCGGGACAAGGACGGCGTTTTCCAGCTCCAGCAGGGTCGGGTGGATGTCCGGCTCGTTCTCATAGACGTCCAGCGCGGCGCCGGCGAGGCGGCCGTCCTTCAGGCGCTCGGCCAGCGCCGCCTCGTCGATGACATCGCCGCGGGAGGTGTTGACCAGCAGCGCCTCGGGCCGCAGGCGGTCCAGACGCTTCGCGTTCAGCAAGTGCCGCGTTTCGCGCGTGGAGGGGCAGTTGACGCTGACCACGTCGACATGGGCCAGCATGTCGTCCAGCTCCGGCCAGTAGGTGGCCTCCAGCGCCTTTTCGATGGCCGGGCTGACCGGATTGCGGTTGTGGTAATGGACATGCATGTCGAAGGCGCGGGCGCGGCGGGCCACGGCCTGTCCGATGCGGCCCAGCCCGATGACGCCCAGGCGCTTGCCGCGCAGGCTGCGGCCCATCATCCAGGTCGGAGCCCAGCCGCTGAAGCCGCCAGCGCGCAGGACGCGCTCGCCCTCCGACAGGCGGCGGGCGCAGGCCAGGATCATGGTCATCGCCATGTCGGCCGTGTCCTCTGTCAGGACGCCGGGCGTATTGGTGACGACAATGCCCTGATCGTGCGCGGCGCGGCGGTCGATATGGTCCACCCCGGCGCCGAAATTGGCGATCATCTTCAGGGAGTCGCCGCCGGCGGCGATGATATCGGCGTCGATCTCGTCCGAAACGGTGGGGACCAGAATGTCGGCGCGGGCGGCGGCGGCTTTCAGCTCGTCATGGGTGAGACCGCGGTCTTCCAGATTGAACTCGGCGTCGAACAGCTCTCGCATCCGGGTCTGGACCGGATCGGGCAGTCTGCGGGTGACCACGACAACGGGCTTGCTCGGCACTTGGACACGTCCCTTTCGTTTCGCGCGGATGGCGGAATGAAGCGGCATAGCAGAGCGCGGCGCGCGCAGCCAATGGCGCAGCCGCCTTTACGTCTTTTTCATCATGATGGGGCGATGATTCATACTTCCCGACTGGCCCGACCCCGAGAGAGCGGCGAACCGTCATGCGCGCCCTGCGATGCCTGATCCTGATAGCGGCCTTCCTGCCGGCCGCCGCGCACGCCATGGCGCCCACGCCCTCCGGCCTGCCGGTGCCGCGTTTCGTGACGCTGAAATTTACCGAGGTGAACGGCCGTGCCGGCCCCAGCCCCAACCATCCCGTGCGCTGGACCTATCAGCGACAGGGCCTGCCCGTGCAGGTGGTGGCGGAGACGGAAAACTGGCGCCGCGTGATGGATCCTGAAGGGGATCTGGTGTGGATGCACAAGCGCACGCTGGACGGCGCGCGCGCGGTTATCCCCATGCGCGACACGGCCCTGCGCAGCGATCCGGCGCGCGACAGCGAGATAGAGGCGGTGGCCGAGGCCGGGGCGGTTCTGGTCCTGAAACGCTGTGACGCCGGCTGGTGCCGCACAGAGGCGCAAGGGTTCGAGGGCTGGATCAGCGCCGCCGATCTGTGGGGCCTGAACGCGGACGAACGCCCCGGCCCCTGACAGCGCGCGCAGCCGCTTTAAGGCGCCGCGCGCCCATTGCATCTGTCACGAAATGATAACAGTTTGGCGCGGGCTTTCCGCCGGTTTGCGATGATATGCGCATGGCGGACCCTTTTCGCATGTTTCATTTGCGTGATTGACGGAATTTCATGGCGAACCAGAAAAACGCGTACAGCTACGAAGACCTTCTTGAGTGCGGCCACGGACGCCTGTTCGGACCGGGCAACGCCCAGCTGCCCCTGCCGCCCATGCTGATGTTCGACCGCATCAGCGAGATCACCGCCGATGGCGGCGCGTTTCAAAAGGGCAAGGCCGTGGCCGAGCTGGACGTTTCCGAGGACAACTGGTTCTTCGGCTGCCATTTCGAGGGCGACCCGGTGATGCCGGGCTGCCTGGGGCTGGACGCCATGTGGCAACTGGTCGGCTTCTTCCTGGGCTGGACCGGCGCGGAGGGCAAAGGCCGCGCGCTGGGCGTGGGCGAAGTGAAGTTTACCGGCCAGGTCACCCCGGACATCAAGCATGTCCGCTATGAAATCGACATAAAGCGCCTGATCAATCGCCGCCTGGTCCTTGGTCTGGCGAATGGCGAAGTGCAGGCGGACGGCAAGACGATCTACAAGGCGGAAGACCTTCGCGTCGGGCTGTTCAAACCGGAAGAATTGTAAAAGGGAGGATGCGCTGATGCGACGCGTTGTCGTAACGGGAATGGGCATTGTCTCGCCGATCGGCTCGACGCTGGACGATGTTTCGAAATCGCTGCAGGACGGCCGCTCCGGCGTTGTCCGCGCGGAAGAATACGCCGAGATGGGGTTCCGCTGTCAGGTTCACGCAGATCCGGGCCTGGACCCGGCGGGCATCGTGGACAAGCGGGATCTGCGCTTCATGGGCGACGGCGCGGCGTGGGCGTGGATCGCCGCGCGCGACGCCATCAAGGATGCGGGCCTTTCCGAGGATGAAGTCTCCAACCCGCGCACCGGCCTGATTGTCGGCACGGGCGGGCCGTCCACGGAGGCCATCGTGAAGGCTGCCGACGTGACGCGCGAGAAAGGCCCCAAGCGGGTCGGCCCGTTCGCGGTGCCCAAGGCGATGACGTCCACCGGCTCCGCGCCGCTGGCGACATCGTTCAAGATCAAGGGCATGTCCTATTCCATCGCCTCGGCCTGCACGACGTCGCTGCACTGCATGGGCAACGCCGCCGAGCAGATCCAGTGGGGCAAGCAGGACATCATGATCGCGGGCGGCGGCGAGGAGCTGGACTGGACGCTGTCGGTCCTGTTCGACGCCATGGGCGCGATGTCCAGCAAGTATAACGATACGCCCGAGCGCGCCAGCCGCGCCTTTGACGCCAATCGCGACGGTTTCGTGATCGCCGGCGGCGCGGGAATCGTGATCCTGGAAGAATATGAGCGCGCCAAGGCGCGCGGGGCGAACATCTACGCCGAAGTGACCGGCTATGGCGCGACCAGCGACGGCGCGGACATGGTGGCCCCCTCCGGCGAGGGCGCCGAGCGCGCCATGCGTCTGGCGCTGGAGACCGTGGATTCGAAGATCGACTATCTGAACCCGCACGCCACCTCCACGCCGGTCGGCGATATTGCCGAGGCGAAGGCCGTGGCGCGGGTGTTCGGCGATGACGGCCCGGCGATTTCAGGCACCAAATCGATGACCGGCCACAGCCTGGGCGCGGCCGGGGCGCAGGAGGCGATCTATTCGCTGCTGATGATGCGCGACGGCTTTATCGCCCCCTCGATCAATGTCGAGGAAATGGACCCCGATATCGCCGCGACAAAAATCGACGTGGCGACCGAAACCCGGCAGGCGAAGCTGGACACGGTGATGTCCAACAGCTTCGGCTTTGGCGGCACCAACGGGTCGCTGGTGATGCGCCGGGTCTAGGCTGAGACAAGAAAGAACAGACGAGGGAACGGGAAGAGATGTCCGACGACAATCCGATGCCGAAAGGCGAGCTGATGAAAGGCAAGAAGGGCCTTATCATGGGCGTCGCCAACAAGAACTCCATCGCCTGGGGCATTGCCCAGCAGATGGCCGCGCAGGGCGCCGAACTGGCCTTTTCCTATCAGGGCGAGCTGGAGAAGCGGGTGCGCCCGCTGGCCGAATCCCTCGGCTCCGATTTCCTGGTCTCGGCCGATGTCGCCTCTGACGAGGACATGGACAAGTGCTTTGCCGAGATCGAGAAGCGCTGGGGCAAGCTGGACTTCCTGGTCCACGCCATCGCGTTTGCCGGCAAGGACGAGCTTCAGGGCAGCTTCACGGAGAACACGACGCGCGAGGGCTTCAAGCGCGCCATGGAAATCTCCGCCTTCTCTTTCGTGGACGCGGCCAAGCGCGCCTCTCACCTGATGGCGGACGGCGGGTCGATGGTGACCATGACCTATCTGGGCGCCGAGCGGGTTGTGCCGAGCTATAACGTGATGGGCGTCGCCAAGGCGGCGCTGGAGGCCTCCACCCGCTATATCGCGCGCGATCTGGGGCCGCGGGGCATAAGGGTGAACGCGATCAGCGCCGGCCCGATGCGGACGCTGGCCATGGCCGGGATTTCCGGCGGACGCTCCCTGATGAAGACGGGCAAGGACTGGTCGCTTCTGAAGGAAGACACCAAGATGGAAGGCGTCGCGGGCGCGGCGCTTTACCTGCTCTCCGACCTCGGCACGTCATGCACGGGCGAAGTTCTGCACGTGGACGCCGGCTTCCACATCGTCGGCGTGCCGGACCCGGGCGAGGACGAGGAATAGAGAATAAAAAGGCCCCGGAGATTTCCGGGGCCTTTTTCTTTCTCTGGTTGTCGGCTGTCCCTAGTCGTCGCGGCTGGCGGTGACGGAGGGGCCGTAGAGGGTGTAGACGGTGTCGCCGCCGCGGGCGGAGACGTCCAGATAGGCGGTCTCGCCGGTCAGGGCGACGCCCGAGAGGCGCGAATTGATGCTGACGCCCAGCTCGTCCCCGGCGGCGTTCTCAAGCCGCACGGTTTCCATGGCGAAGGAGTTGTCCGCGAAATCGGGGCGGACATTGTCCAGCCGGGAAACGCGGGCCGGCATCGGGTCGCGAAGCTCGCCATCGACGCGGGCGAAGACCTCGACCGCGTAGAGACGGCCGCCGGCTTCCGCGACGCCAACGCCCATATGCGTGAATTCCTCACGCTGGATATTGGCGGCATTGACCGGATCGGCGGCGATTTTCGCATCGACCTGGCTGGCGTCGGCCTGTCTCACCACGGCGACATTGCCGCCCATTGCCCCAAACAGGGCGGTGCGGTCTATGGCGCGGGCGCGTTGCAGATGGCCGCGGCCTTCCGGGTCCTCATGCGCGGCGTAACCGCGCGCGGCCATATCCACCGCGTGCAGGCGGGCCGCGTTATAGAGGCCATAGCGCAGGCGCAGCGGATCCTCGCCCGCCGCGGCGCGGCGTTCATTGATCTGGCGGACCAGCTCGGCCTCGACATCATTACGGAGGGTGACCCCTTCCGGCGGTTGCGCGACACAGTGCGACGCCTCGTCGAGGTAGGCCTCCAGTTGAGTGGACAGGCCCGCTTCGGCGACGCGACACGCATTGTCACCAGCCGCCAGGGCGGGCCCGGCGAAAGCAGCGCTGGCGCTAGCCAGGACTGCGACAGTTTGACACAGTTTATGTAACATGAGTGTCATGCTCCGCCGTGTGACAGAGTTGGGTCAAGCGGAGTTTTGTGAAATTTTCAGCGGAATCCGGAAGCGCGCTTATTAAACAAGCCCTTGATTCCTATGAGTATAGAGGCGGACGCCGGCTGAAAGCGACAAATGAAAAGGCCGGCCCGGGCAACCGGACCGGCCTCTTGTTTGTGACACTAATGTCAAAAACGGGTGACGAAAGCGGGGCCTATTCGGCCGGGTCGGCGCTGCCGTCCGCCTGCTGTTCGGCGATCCATTTATCGACTTCGGCTTCCATGACGGTCAGCGGCAGGCCGCCTTCCACCAGCAGCTTGTCGTGGAATTGCCGGATATCGAAATCCTCGCCCAGCGCCTCGCGCGCCTTTTCGCGCAGCTCCAGGATCTTGATCATCCCCATCTTGTAGCCCAGCGCCTGGCCCGGCCAGACGACATAGCGCTCGATCTCCACGATGGCGTCGGAGCGGTCGGTCACCGCGCCGGAATCGACCATGAAGTCGATGGCTTCCTCCCGGCTCCAGCCCTTGGCGTGCATGCCGGTGTCGACCACCAGGCGCGCGGCGCGGAACAATTCCGACTGCAGGCGGCCGATATCGCCGCGCGGGTCGCCCTCATACAGGCCCATCTCCTTGGCCAGACGCTCCGAATACAAGCCCCAGCCCTCCGAAAAGGCGTTGGTGGAGGCCGTCAGCTTGCGCAGCAGGGGCGTATCCTGATTGTCCAGATTGATGGCCAGCTGGAAGTGATGGCCGGGAATGCCTTCGTGATAGGTCAGGGTCTTCAGCGCCCATTTCGGCCAGATCGCCGTGGTGCGCAGATTGATCCAGTAGATGCCCGGACGCGACCCGTCCAGCGAGGGCAGGTCATAATAACCGCCTGGCGCGGATTCCTCGGAGAAGCTCGGAACCCGGCGGATTTCCAGCGCCTGCGGGGGCACCGTGCCGAAATACTCGTCCAGAAGCGGACGGATTTCCTCGACCTGATCGTTCAGGTCGGCGATCACCTGCTCCTTCCCCTCCGGGGTATCGTCATAGAGATATTCCGGATTGGTGGAGAGCTCCGTGATGCGCTCGCCAATCGTGCCCTCGGTCATGCCGATCTCGGCGAACAGGGCGTCCATTTCCTCATGGATGCGGTCCACCTCGTCCAGGCCGATCTGGTGAATGTCGTCGCCGGTCAGGTCCGGCTCGTCCGCATTGATGCGGATCAGCGCGTTATAAAGCGCCGCGCCATCGGGCAGGCGCGAGACCGAGGCCTCGTGCACCGCATCCTCGCTGAGCGTGGTCAGGGTATCGGCCAGGCGGCCATACGCGGGATAGACAATGTCGGTGATCGTGGTTTCCGCGCGGGAGAGATAATCGTCCGCGCCCTCGATCTCCGCATCCGACAGCTTCTTGTCGAAAGCGGTGTAGAGGATGCTGTCGGTCGGGGCGTCGGCGGTGAATCGCTCGATCACGGCCAGCGTTTTCTCCAGCACGAAGTCCGGCGGAACCACGCCCTGTTCGGCGTCGCGCTCCATGATGGCGATGGATTCATCCAGCACCCGCGCCATGTCGGCCAGGCGGGCGAGATAGTCTTCCGCGCCCTGCGCATCCTGCACCGGCTGCTGCGCCTGCAGGAGATTGGGCATGTCGATATGCGGGCCGGACAGCTGGGTGACCGGATAGACGGTGAAGCCCGCCGGACTGCCGACGCCATAATCGGCGACGTTCATCGCGGCGATGCCGGCGTCGATCTGGTCCTTGAGAAGGCGCAGCGTCAGGCGGCGGTTATGGTCCAGCGGCTCCGGATCGACCGCGTCCAGGCGGGACTGGAAGTCGCGCGCCATGGCGCGGGCGGCCTCATCGCCCTCCGGCCCGTAATCGCCCCAGTGGTGGTTGTAGGGGCCGCCCATCATTTCCTGCGGCAGGCCCAGATAGGTGGCGAATTCCGGGCTCTCGCGGAACAGCTCCACCGTCACCTGCTGGATCGCGGCGTCGAATTCGGCGCGGGCTTCCTGCTGGGCTTCGGTAACAACCGGGCTTTCGCCCGCAGCGGTATCGGTTTCAGGGGCCGCGTTTTCGGTGGTTTCGGCCGGGGCCGCGCCTTCGGTTTCAGCATTATCGGCGGCGGGATCGCCACAGGCGGTCAGGGCCAGCGCGGCGGCGCCGAGCAGCAGCATTGTTTTCAGGCTCATGTGATTTGTCTCTCCCCTTTGCGGACCCATGGGCTGCGGGTTCGCGGCGTTGCTTGGATTGCCGCGCATCTTGATCGGCGCCGACCCGCGCGGCAAGGCGGCGCTGCAAAGAAAAAGGCCGCCGCCCCTTTCGGGCGGCGGCCTTTGACATTTGGGTGCGGATTGCCGCGAAGACGCTGCCTATTCGGCGTTGTCTTCGGAGACTTCCTCGCCGGTTTCCTGATCCACGACCTTCATGGACAGGCGGACCTTGCCACGGTCGTCGAAGCCCAGAAGCTTCACATAAACCTCGTCGCCCTCGGCAACCACGTCAGACGGATGGCCCACGCGCTCCTGCTTCATCTGGGAGACGTGCACCAGGCCGTCTTTCGGGCCGAAGAAGTTCACAAAGGCGCCGAAGTCCATGACTTTCACGACCTTGCCCTTGTAGATCTCGCCTTCTTCCGGCTCGGCCGTGAGGCCCCGGATCCAGTTCACGGCCTGCTCGATCGAGGCCTTGTCGCTGGAGGCGACCTTGATCACGCCGTCGTCATTGACGTCGACCTTGGCGCCGGTCGTCTCAACGATTTCACGGATGACCTTGCCGCCCGTGCCGATGACGTCGCGGATCTTGTCGGTCGGGATGGTGATCGTTTCGATCTGCGGCGCATATTCGCCCACCGAGCCGCGGGACTCGGTCAGGGCCTTGTTCATTTCACCGAGGATGTGGAGACGGCCGCCCTTGGCCTGCTCCAGCGCGGTTTCCATGATGTCCTTGGTGATGCCGGCGATCTTGATGTCCATCTGCAGGGACGTCACGCCTTCGGACGTGCCGGCCACCTTGAAGTCCATGTCGCCGAGATGGTCCTCATCGCCCAGGATGTCGGACAGGACCGCAACGCCGTCCTCGTCCTTGATCAGGCCCATCGCGATACCGGAAACCGGGCGCTTGATCGGCACGCCCGCATCCATCATCGCCAGCGCCCCGCCGCAGACGGTCGCCATGGAGGAGGAACCGTTGGATTCCAGGATCTCCGAGACCAGACGGATCGTGTAGGGGAATTCCTCGGCGTCGGGCATGACCGCCTTGAGAGCGCGCCAGGCCAGCTTGCCGTGGCCGATTTCGCGGCGGCCCGGAGCCAGACGGAAGCTGGTTTCGCCGACGGAAAACGGCGGGAAATTATAATGGAGCATGAATGTCTCCTTATAAGTCCCCGTCAGGGAGTCGACATATTGCTCGTCTTCGCCGGTGCCCAGCGTCGCGACGCAGAGGGCCTGCGTTTCGCCGCGGGTGAACAGCGAGGAGCCATGCGCGCGCGGCAGCGTGGCGACTTCCGCCATGATCGGGCGGACTTCGTCCAGCGCGCGGCCGTCGATGCGCTTCTTGGTCTTGATGATGTCGCCGCGGACGATGGAGGCTTCCACCGACTTGAAGACATCATTGAAGACCTGGCTGGTCATGCCGTCCGGGTTGTCCTCGGTCGCGACCAGCTTCTCCACCGCCTTTTCCTTGGCGGCGTCGATGGCGGCGCGGCGTTCGGTCTTGTCGGACAGCTTGTAGGCGTCGCGCAGCTCTTTCTCGACCAGCTTGGAAAGCTGGGCCTTCTGCTCCGAGCGGTCTTCCGGCTGGAAGTCCCACGGCTCTTTCGCCGCCTTCTCGGCCAGATTGATGATCGCCTCGATCACCGGCTGGAACGATTCATGGCCGGCCATGACCGCGCCCAGCATCTTTTCTTCCGAAAGCTCTTTCGCTTCGGATTCGACCATCATCACCGCATCGCCGGTGCCGGCGACGACCAGGTCGAGGTCGGAGTCTTCCAGCTCGTCCACGGTCGGGTTGATGACGTATTCGCCGTCGATCACGCCCACGCGCGCCGCCCCGATCGGGCCCATGAAGGGCACGCCGGAAATGGTCAGCGCGGCGGAGGCCGCAACCAGGGAGACGATGTCCGGGTCATTTTCCAGATCGTGGCTGAGCACGTGGATCATCACCTGGGTGTCGTTCTTGAACCCCTTGGCGAACAGCGGCCGGATCGGCCGGTCGATCAGGCGCGAGGTGAGGGTTTCCTTTTCGGTCGGACGCCCTTCGCGCTTGAAATAACCGCCGGGAATCTTCCCGGCGGCGTAGGTTTTCTCGATGTAGTTGACGGTCAGGGGGAAGAAATCAAATCCCTCTTTCGCCTTGGGTTCGGCGACGACCGTCGCCAGAACCTTGGTGTCGCCATAGGTCGCGACAACCGCGCCCGTGGCCTGGCGGGCCATGCGGCCCGTTTCAAGCGTGAGCTCGCGCCCCGCCCATTCAATCGTTTCGGTCTTTATATCGAACATACGTCTTTCATCTTCCGGCCGCGTCTAACGGTATTGCGATCTGTCGCGTCCTAGCGGCGAATGCCCAGCTTCCCGATCAGCGCCTTGTAACGAGCTTCGTCCTTGCGCTTGAGATAGTCGAGAAGGCGGCGGCGCTGGGACACCATTTTCAGGAGCCCGCGGCGGGAATGATTGTCCTTCTTGTGCGTCTTGAAGTGCTCTGTGAGGTTGGCGATCCGTTCTGTGAGGATCGAGACCTGAACCTCCGGCGACCCCGTGTCACCGTCATTCTGAGCGTTATCCTTGATCAATTCGGCTTTGCGATCTGCCGTAACCGACATCGTATTCTCCTAAACTCTAGGTCAAATTAAACACGCGCACCGGCGTCATCCGCCCGGCGCGCGCATCGCCAATGGCGACGGCCGTTCCATCCACGTGCGCCAAAGCCCAACGAGAAGCGTCCTTACCATCAATGGTGCGGGGACTGGCCTTTTCGCGAAGCTCTGTAGCTATCCGCGGAAGCAGAACGATCTCGCGCCCCTGCTTCAGACTGAAGGCGTCTCCCTCGGTCACGGCCACCGCCGGGATGTCGTCCAGCGAGGTCTGTACCGGGCTCAATACCTCAGTCAGGCGGGCCTTATGCGCCAAATCGCTCAATTCGTCCAGCGTATGGCACTGTTCCGCGGCGAACGGCCCGACACGGGTCCGCCGAAGCACCGTGACATGGCCTTCCGCGCCCAGCGCGGCGGCGATGTCGCGCGCCAGCGAACGAACATAGACGCCCTTGCCGCAATCGGCCTCGAACACCGCGGTATCGGCGTCCGGCCTCTCCGCGAGGCGCAGATCGTCAACGCGAACCTTGCGCGCCTTCATCTCCACGGTCTCGCCCTTGCGGGCCTTCTTGTAGGCGCGCTCTCCATCCACCTTGATGGCGGAAAATTGCGGGGGAACCTGATCGATTTCACCGATAAAGGCGGGCAGCGCGGCCTCTATAGCCGCGCGGTCGGGCCGCACGTCGCTGGTGGCCGTGACCGCGCCCTCCGCATCACAGCTATCGGTGCTTTCGCCCCATTTCACGGTGAAGCGGTAGGACTTGCCCGACCCCATCATGAAAGAGACCGTCTTGGTGGCCTCTCCAAAGGCCAGGGGAAGAACGCCGCTGGCCATCGGGTCCAGCGTTCCGGCGTGACCGGCCTTTTTCGCGTCCAACAAGCGCTGGACGTCGTTGAGGGCCTTGGCCGAACTCATGCCTGTCGGCTTGTCCAGGGCCACCCAGCCATGGACATTCCTGCCCGTCCGCCGTTTGGCCATGCCTAGTCGTCCAGATCCTGCGCGACTTCGGGACGGCGCATCAGCGCGTCCATGTCGCTGGCCGCCTGGAAGGATTCGTCATGAACGAATTTCAGGGACGGCGTGAACTTTGTCTCGATCTCGTCGCCCAGACGGTGACGCAGGAAGCCCGCCGCGCGGTTCAGGCCGGCCAGCACTTCTTCATGGTTCTGGTCGGCCAGCGGCGCGCAGAAGACGGTCGCGTGCTTGAGGTCGGGCGAAACCCGCACTTCCGAGACCGTCACCGAGACGCCTTCCAGCGCGGGATCGTGCATCGCTTCCTTGATCAGGATTTCAGCGATGGCGTGACGGATCAGTTCGCCGGCGCGGAGCTGGCGCTGCGTCGGCCCCTTCTTGGAATTGCCTCTTGATTTCATGCCCTCACAGAAGGGTCCGCGCGAGGGGGAAGTCAAGACGCGGCGCAGGGACCGGCGCAGCGATCAACCGCTATTTCGCGAAACGCCGGGCGTGCTCCATTTCCAGCGGCACCTCCGGCAGGCGAAAGCCGCGAACCTGACCGTTGGGGCGGCTGATGGCCCAGATAACGCGCGGATCTTCGGGATCGAAGGAAAAGGCCTGCCCTTCCGCATCCACCGCAATCGTGGCGACATGCAGCAAGGTCGGGCCCATGTCCGGTTTCGCCAGCACGTAAAGCTCCGGCTTGTCGTGGCCAAAGATATAAAGAAGCCCGTCCTCGCCCAGCGCCCCGCCGGAGGCCGCCTGCGGCGCCATTTCGGCGATCAGGTGCGGCGGCAGGCGCCAGCCGCCCGTGCGGCGCCATTCCTTGTCGAACGTATGCACCCCGGCATAGGCGTTGGATTTGA
Organism: Euryhalocaulis sp.; assembly: GCF_013911995.1. Taxonomy (NCBI): domain Bacteria; kingdom Pseudomonadati; phylum Pseudomonadota; class Alphaproteobacteria; order Maricaulales; family Maricaulaceae; genus Euryhalocaulis; species Euryhalocaulis sp. Next base: position 39,242 of record NZ_JACESD010000012.1, on the reverse strand, counting down.
AGGGCTCGCCCGTCTCGTCATTATAATGGGCGAAACCGACGATCCAGCCCGCGCCCAGATGATCGAACCAGGTCAGCGACCCCTCGTCCATCAGGCCAAGACTTTTGGTGCCGGCATGCTCCATCGTTTCGGTGTCGAAAATCTCTACCGAGCTGGCCATCGGCACTTCCGGGTGGTTGGAATTGGCGCAGAGCAGCTGGCCGCCCTCGGCAAAGCAGCTGTTGAGGTGGCCGATCAGGCCGCCGCGCGGTCCTTCCCATGCGGCCACGCGCTCGCCGGTTTCGCGGTCATATTTGCCAATGGCGAAATTGACGATGGCGTAGATATGGTCCGCGTCCGCCGCCGCGCCCTGCCGCGCCTCGGGCGCTTCGATGCGGGCGATTTCCGCGGCCTGAAGCTGTACCGGCTCCGGCCGTTCATAGGTCGGCCAGTCGGCCCAGCGGCTTTGCGCAAACGCCTGCGCGGAGGCAACCAGGGCAAAGATGGCGAGCAACAGGATCCGCTTGATCATCATGGCGAAAACTCCGGGAGAATCTCACAGGAAAGGGAAGGGATGCGCCCGGCGACGGTAGGAAGGCCCGCCGCCGGGCGCCAATGAAGTTCTTGCGACGCCAGCCCCCTAGAGCGCCGCAGAGACCCCCAGCCAGAAGGTGCGGCCAAAATCGGCATCCTCCTGCAGATATTCCGCGCCGGGGCCTGTCAGCTCCGTGCGGCCCTGATCGGTCAGGTTCTGCACCTCGCCGATCAGGGTGATGCGGTCGGTGACGTTGAAGCGGCCCTGCAGGTCCACCTGGTATCGGTCCTCCCAATACTCGTCGAGATTGGCGTTCCCCGCGTTCACGGTGTCCAGGAACGTGTCCGTGTAGTTGTAGGAGGCCCGCAGCTCGAACGCCTCCGTGGCGTAGAAGGCAGTCAGGTTGGCCGTCATGTCCGGCTGCTGGAAGAAGCCGGTTTCACGCGTGCCGCCGGCCGGGACCGGGACCACGAATTCGGTGTCCAGCAGGGTGATATTGGCCGAGACGCCAAAACCGTCGAACGGCGCGGGCAGAAAGGAATAGGTCTGCTGGTACTGCGCCTCGAAGCCGCGGATTTCGGCGTTTGTGGCGTTTTCCGGCTGGGTCAGGGCGCTGTAGGCGACGCCGTCCACCTCGACCGGGCCTTGCGTGGTCTGGACGAAGATCTCGTCCTTCACGTCCTTGTAGAACACGCCCGCGGCGAGGATGCCCTGCGGGATGTACCATTCCAGAGAAACGTCGAAATTGCTGGAAAGGCGCGGTTTCAGGTCCGGATTGGAGCGGGAGATCGTGTTGTCGGTGAGATTGATGTTCTCGCCGCGGGTCAGCTGGTTGAGGTCCGGCCGCCCCAGGGTCTGCGAGGCCGCGCCGCGCAGCACCAGATCCCCGGTCAGGTTATAGCGCACGTTCACCGAGGGCAGGACATCGGTGTAATCGCCGCTGACCAGCGCCCCGCCCAGTGGCGCGCCCTCCCATTCGGTGTTCTCCACGCGCACGCCGCCAACCACCATCAGCGGACCAGTTTCATAACGGCCCATGACATAGCCGGCGGTGACTTTCTCCTCGGCGTCGGAGCCGCTTTCCGAGGTCGCGGTCAGGGCGAAGGCGTTGGACTGGAAATAGGCGTCCGAGGCGTCCAGCCCGATGCGGTTCTCGAAACGATAGCCACCCTGCCAGTCCACGCCGGCCAGCGCCGGGTCGGCCACATCGGCCAGCGTGTAGCCGAGCGCCGGATCGGCGACATAGCGGTTGAAGGTGAAGCCTTCGGACTTCTCCGCGTTGCGGATCAGGCCGCCCGCCTTGAGTTCCAGCCCCTGAACCGGAACCGAATCCCAGGTGACGTCCAGCGTCGCCTCATAGATGTCGTCCTCGGCGAAGCGGTCCAGCGTGCCGCGATTGGTGTGCGCCCAGTTGGTCAGGTCGCCGAACGCGGCCGGGTCCAGCGGATCGGTGAAGGGGAAGAAGCCGGACGTATCATAGCGCGCGCCGAAGCTGGTATCGGTCTGGAAGCCCTCGGTGACTTCCGGGTTGGTCAGCTCCGCCGTCGAGATCGCGCCGCCCGCTTCGACCAGCCAGCCCTCGGCCGGGATCCATTCGCCCGAGGCGCGCAGGCTGGTGATTTCGCGGTCCAGCACGAAGCGGCCGATGCCGATAAAGCCATAGCCGGTGTCGCTGACGCCGGTGGTGGCGGTCTGGTTGCGGATCGTGGCCGGCTGGCTGGAAGCGCCGCTGGTTCCCAGCTCGTAGGTTTCCTCGTCGCGACGCTCTGAGTCGTTGTACTCGTTATAGGAGCCAGCGATTTCGAAGCGGAACTGGCTGTTCGGCCGCCATTCGCCCTTCACCACCGCGCCGATACGCTCGCGGACATTATTATAGAAGAAGATGCGGTTATTAGTCGGCACGACGAAGCCGTTGCCATTGCCAAGACCGACATTGTTCCCGGCCGAGTCGAACTCGGTATAGTCGGCGTCATCCACCTCGACCTGCGGAATATTGAAGTTGCGGATCGAGTAGTCGAAGCCGGCGACGAGGCCGAACTGGCCGTCCGGACCGAAGCGGCGGCCGGCGGCGAAATTGGCGCGCCAGGGCTGCACCTCGTCGCCCTCGTCCAGCGTCGTGCCGTCGCCGGAATTTTCATGATGGCCGATGAAGGCGGAGCCGAGCAGGAACGGCTCGTCGCTGTCCAGCGCGGAGCGCGTGACCAGATTGATGGAGCCGCCGATGGCGTTGTGGTCGCGGTCCGGCGTGATGGTTTTCTGCACCTCGATCCGCTCCACCAGAGAGGCGGGGATGAGGTCCAGCGGCACCGCGCGGCCCAGGCCGCCGCGCTCAGGCGAGGCGACGATATAGCCGTCGATCGTGGTGCGGTTATAGGTGGCGTTCAGGCCGCGCAGAATGGGGAAGCGGGCCTCGCCCTGGTCGTTCTGCACCGCCACGCCCGGCAGGCGAAGCACGGCCTGGGCGGTGTTGAGGTCCGGCAGGCGGCCGATATCGTCCTGCGCCGTCGCCTCGATGATGGAGTCGGATTCGCGCTTGGCTTCAATCGCGCGCTGGATGGACAACGCCTGTCCATAGACGACGATATTATCGACGCCGTCCTCGGTCCGGGCGTCATCCTGGGCGTAGGCCGCGCCGGAAAGCGCGATCATCGAAACGGCGCCAGCCAGCGCGGCGCGGCGGAAGGTCGGTGTCATCGGATTTTCCCCTCAAAGGCACACACGCCGGGACCGGCGTGAAAACCGGGGGAAAATCGCGGGAAGGCGTGACCGTTCGGAAACGGTTCGGTGAACTCGCCGTCAAGCTTTATTGACGCCGCCGCAACGGATTGAAGACACTTTCATAAAGAAACCTGATAGCGTTCCGGTTTCTAGCCGCGCACCACCAGCAGCGCGCCCAGAACAAGGAAACCGGCGCCCGCCACGCGCATCAGCGTCGCCGGGCGGACCTCCATGCCGATCATGCCGAAATGATCCAGCGCGATGGCCGCGATCAGCTGGGCGGCGATCAAAGTGGCGAAAAAAGCCCCCACGCCGATACGGGGCGCCGTCCAGGCGGAGGTGGCGACGAAGAAGGCGCCCAGCGTCCCGCCGATGAACCACAGATGCAGCGGCACGCGCGCCAGCTCCTTGCCCGTCGGCAGGCCCGTTTTGAAAACCAGCGCAGCGCTGAGGCAGAACAAAACGACCACCCCGGCAGAGAAACTGACCAGCGCGGCCCGGACCGGCGAGCCGAGAAGCTGCGCAAGCTGGCCGTTGAAGGCCGGCTGCATGGCGACCGCCGCGCCGGCGACGGCAACCAGGACGAGGGGGAGAAGGAGCGCAGGGTTCATTTGCGAAATTGACTTTCACTGGAGCCAAAAAGAAAACGGGGCGGCCATTCCTAGCCGCCCCGTCATCCTGTTTCCAACCGAATGCGCGCCTTACAGCGTGCGTTCGTGCATGGTGACCTCGAAACACTCGATCTGGTCGCCCTTCTGGATGTCGTGATAATTCTCGAAGCCCATGCCGCATTCCTGACCGGACTTCACTTCCGTCACTTCGTCCTTGAAGCGCTTCAGCGTCGACAGCTTGCCTTCGTGGATCACCGTGTCGTCGCGCAGCAGGCGGACGCCTGAACCGCGGCGCACGATGCCGTCCGTGATGCGGCAACCGGCGACCTTGCCCAGCTTGGAGATGTTGAACACCTCCAGAACTTCGGCGTAGCCGAGGAATTCCTCGCGCTTCTCCGGCGCCAGCATGCCTTCCAGCACGGCTTTGATGTCGTCCAGAAGATCGTAGATGATCGAGTAGTAGCGGATCTCCACGCCTTCGCGTTCGGCCAGTTCGCGCGCCTGTTTATTGGCGCGAACATTGAACGCAAGGATCGGCGAGCCGGACGACTTGGCCAGCGACACGTCGGATTCGCTGATGCCGCCGACGCCCTGATGGATGATGCGGGCGCGCACTTCGTCATTGCCGATCTTGTTGAGCGAACCGGCGATGGCTTCCGCGGAGCCCTGAACGTCAGCCTTGATGAGCAGCGGGAACTCGGAAATTTCCTTGTCCTTCACGCGGGTCATCATCTGTTCCAGCGACGCGGCCGCGCTGGGGCCGCCGCCGGTCTGGCTGTCGCGCACCATGCGGACGCGATATTCGGTCAGGTCGCGGGCGCGGGCTTCGGTCTCGACCACGGCGAAGGGCTCGCCGGGCTCGGGCGCGCCGTCCAGGCCCATGATTTCCACGGGAAGCGCCGGACCGGCCTGTTTCACCTGCTGGCCGCGCTCGTTCATCAGGGCGCGGACCTTGCCCCACTGGGTGCCCGCCACGACGATGTCGCCGCGCTTGAGCGAGCCGCGATTGACCAGAAGCGTCGCAACGGCGCCGCGGCCCTGTTCCAGCTTCGATTCGATGACGATGCCATCGGCCAGACGGTCCGGATTGGCCGTCAGCTCCAGAACCTCGGCCTGAAGCGCGATGGCTTCGGTGAGTTCGTCCAGACCCTTTTTCTGTAGCGCGGAAACTTCGACGACCTGCGTGTCGCCGCCCATCGATTCCACGACGATCTCGTGCTGCAGCAGGTCCTGAAGAACTTTCTGCGGATCGGCGCCCTGCTTGTCGATCTTGTTGACCGCCACGATGATCGGCGTTTCCGCCGCCTTGGCGTGATTGATGGCCTCGACCGTCTGCGGCATGACGCCGTCATCGGCCGCCACCACCAGGATGACGATGTCGGTGACGTTCGCCCCCCGCGCCCGCATGGCGGAGAACGCGGCGTGGCCCGGCGTATCCAGGAAGGTGATCTTGTCGCCCGAGGCGATCTGAACCTGATAGGCGCCGATATGCTGGGTAATGCCGCCGGCCTCGCCCGCCACCACGTCGGTGGAGCGCATGGCGTCCAGCAGGGACGTCTTGCCGTGGTCGACATGGCCCATGACGGTCACGATCGGCGGACGCGGCTTTTTCTTCTCTTCCGGATCGTCGTCCTCGATAAAGCCGGTTTCGACATCGGATTCGGCGACGCGTTTGATGCGGTGGCCAAAGTCCTCGACGATCAGCTCCGCCATGTCGGCGTCGATGACCTCGTTGGCGCGCAGCATCTGGCCTTCTTTCATCAGATACTTAACGACGTCGGCCGTACGCTCGGCCATGCGGTTGGCCAGTTCCTGCACCGTGATGGTTTCCGGAACCACGACATCGCGCGCCTGCTTGTCAGAGCCGGCGCCGCCCTGTTCGCGGCGTTCCTTCTCGCGCTCCCGGGCGCGGCGGACCGAGGCCAGCGAACGCTGGCGGTCCTCGTCGTCCTCGAACACGTTCTGAATGGTCAGCTTGCCGCGGCGCTTGGGCGATTCAGCGCGCTTCTTGGGCGAGGCTTTCGGCGCGGCGGGGCCGCCCGATTTCTTGGACTTGACCCGTCCGCCCGCGCGTTCGACCGCGCCGGCGAGGCCTTCCTCTTCCGGGGCTTCCTTCTGGGCGGACTTTTTGTCGGCCGGCTTTTCGCGGCTCTCCTCGACCCTGGATTCCGCCTCGGCGGCCTCGGATTCGGCCTTGGCGCGGGCCTGTTCGGCTTCGCGCTGGCGGGCCTCTTCCTCTTCGCGCTTGCGCGCTTCCTCGAGGCGCTGGCGGTCCTCGGCGGCGCGGCGTTCGCGCTCTTCCTCTTCGGCGCGCTGGCGCTCGCGGCGCTCTTCCTCTTCGGCGCGCGCCTTCTCGATCGCGCGCTGGCGCGACTGCATTTCCTCTTCAGAGAGACCACGGTCCGACCTGGGCGGGGCCTTCTTGGCCTCTTCCCGCGTCCGGGTCGGCGCGCCGCCGCTCTGCGGGCCGAGTACGCGCTTGCGCTTCTTCTCGACCACGACGGACTTCGTCTTTCCGCGCGCAAAGCTCTGGTTTACAGTGCCTGCGCCCGTGGTCCGCTTGAGAGTCAGCGGTTTGCGGCCTCCCGGCTTATCGGTATCTTTGGCGTCGCTCATTCAAATCCGTTTCTGCCCGGCAGTCATTCATTCAAGGCAAAGCGGCGGCCCAGGCCTGCCGTTCGCCCGATCCGCAGCCGCTTCATCGCCTGAAGGCGCGCTAAACTAAACGCCTGCCAAGCTTATTCAACCATTCTCCGCTGCGCCGGCCAAATCGGCGGCGTCAGCGCGAAATCCTCTGAGACGGGCGACATCCGCTTTCATCCGCTCCGCCAGGCCGCCATCGGCCAGGCAAAGATGAACCGCGCTGTCCCGCCCGATCGTCCGGCCCAGCTCCGCCGCGGTGAACAGCGAAACCATTTCCGGCTCGCCCCACGCGGCGCGATGAAGCGCGACCAGCTTGCCGCGCCCGTCATCCGCGCCGTCCGACGCCTCGATCATGAGGGCCGGCCGCCGGGCCTTGATCTCCGCGCGCACCTGATCGAACCCGGAGGTCAGATCGCCCGCACGCCTTGCCAGAGAGATAAGCGACAAAACCGAACGCGCAAGCGCGGTTTCGATTTCCGCCGCCAGATCCGGCCCCGGATCCACCGCCTGACCGGCCGAACGCGCAAACGCCTTTTTCTTCAGCGCCTTGGCGATCGCGTCCCGTTCCGCCGCCACCCAGACGCCGCGCCCGGGCAGTTTTGCCCCAAGGTCCGGGACCAGACGCCCTTCCGGCGAAATGGCCAGCCGGACGAGATCCGTCTCCGGACGGACCTCGCCGCTGGCCGTATCGCGGCGTTCGCGGAGCTTCGTCTTACTCAGACGGCGTCCCCTCTTCGTTCGCGGCCTCGGGAAGTTCCTCTTCCTCGGCCTCTTCCTCTTCGGCGACGCCGACCGCTTCCTTGTAGTCGTCCTCGGTGATCCAGCCGGCGTCCAGACGCGCCCGCATGATCAGCTCCTCGGCGTCCTCGGCCGACAGACGATACTCGTCCAGCAGGCCCGGATGGCGAACGCGTTCGCCGTCCTGGCTCTCATACCAGCCGCGCAGATCGTCCGGCGTCAGGCCGGCAAAGTCCTCGACGCTCTTCACGTCGTCGCCGGCCAGCTTGATCGAGGTTTTCAGCGTGTCGATGGATTCGCCGCCCAGGAAGGCGATCAGATTGTCCTGAACGCCCAGTTCCTGACGCTTGGAATCCAGGTCGCCGGTCAGGCGCTGCAGGTGTTCGCGGGCGCGATCCTGAAGCTCCTGCGCGGTTTCCTCGTCGAAGCCCTCGATATGCTCGATCTCGCCAAGCTCGACAAAGGCCACTTCCTCGACCGACTCGAAGCCTTCGGAGACCAGAAGCTGGGCGATGACCTCGTCGACGTCCAGCGCCTCCTGGAACAGCTCGGTGCGCTCGGTGAATTCCTTGTTCCGGCGCTCGGACTCTTCTTCCTCGGTCAGGATGTCGATGGACCAGCCGGTCAGCTGCGAGGCCAGACGCACATTCTGGCCGCGGCGGCCGATGGCCAGGCTCAGCTGCTCTTCCGGGACCACGACCTCGACGCGGTTATCCTCTTCATCAAGGACCACCTTGGCCACTTCGGCGGGCTGCAGCGCGTTGACGATGAAGGTGGCCGCATCGGGCGACCACGGGATGATGTCGATCTTCTCGCCCGCCAGCTCGTTCACCACCGCCTGCACGCGGGAGCCGCGCATGCCGACGCAGGCGCCGACCGGGTCGATGGAGGAGTCATTGGTCAGCACGGCGATCTTGGCGCGGGAGCCGGGGTCGCGGGCGACCGCCGGGATCTCGATCACGCCTTCATAGACTTCCGGCACTTCCTGCGCGAACAGGGCGGCCATGAAGTCCGGATGCGCGCGCGACAGGAAAATCTGCGGGCCGCGCGTCTCGCGGCGGACATCGTAGATATAGGCGCGCACGCGCTCGTTCACCTGCAGGTTCTCGCGCGGCAGGCCGTCATTGCGGCGGACAATCGCCTCGGCGCGGCCCAAGTCGATGATCACATTGCCGTATTCCACGCGCTTGACGATACCGTTGACGATCTCGCCGACGCGATCCTTGTATTCCTCGAACTGGCGCTCGCGCTCGGCTTCGCGCAGGCGCTGCATCACCACCTGCTTGCCGGTCTGCGACATGACCCGGCCGAAATCGAACATCGGCAGGTCTTCTTCGAAATAGGCGCCGACATCGGCGGTCTTGTCGCGTTTCTTGGCGTCGGTCAGCGGGATCTGGGCGGATTCGTTCTCCACCTCGCCGTCCTCGACCACCGTGATGCGGTGTTTCAGGGAAATATCGCCGGAGACCGGGTTGATCTTGGCGCGGATGTCCAGCTCCGCCCCGTAACGCGAACGGGCGGCCTTCTGGATCGCTTCCTCGATCGCTTCGAGGACCAGCCCCTCATCGATCGTTTTTTCCGCCGCGACCGCCTTGGCGATCTGCAGCAGCTCCAGCCGGTTGGCGCTGACGCCTGACGTGGTCATTGCCCGGTATCTCCCTGATTGTCGCCCGCGTCCTCCGTCTTGGAGCGGCGCAGGCTTTCCTTGATCAAATCCTCGCTCATCATGAGCTTGGCGTCCTCAATCCAGTCGAAGGGGATGAGGGCGGTTTCGTCCTCGCCTTCGATATCCAGAAGTACGTTTCCGTCCTCGACGCCGGCCAGCACGCCGCGGAAGCGGCGCTGCCCCTCGACCAGCCGGTCGAGCTGGATCTTCGCGTCATAGCCTTCCCAGCGCTCAAAGTGCCGGACCTCTGTCAGAGGCCGGTCGATGCCGGGGGAGGAAACCTCCAGCGACCATTCGCCGGAAAACGGGTCTTCGACGTCGAACACCGCCGACAGGGCGCGCGAAAGATCCGTGCAAGCCTCGACATTCATCGTGCCGTCGGGGCGTTCGGCCATCAGTTGCAGCGTCTTGGCGTTGGAGCCCTGGATGCGCACGCGCACCACTTCCAGACCCAGATCGGCCGCGACCGGGTCGGCGATTTCCAGAAGACGCTTTTCCTGTGGGGTTCTGGCCCGCAAGGTTTTGCTCCCTCGAAAGCAACAAAAAAGCGGCCCCGGTTCCCCGAGCGCCGCTCGAGCGTTCATCGACGCTCAAGTGCCAATTACAAGAACAGCTATATACGCGCCTCGTCATCCTCCCGCAAGCCGTCCGGCTGCGGCGCGGCGCCGTCCGCCCGCGCGGCGCCGGCGCGGATATTCATGCGGCGGATCGCGGCGCGCAGGGCGTCCCCGGCGCGGACGCCATGGCCGTTCGCCTCGCGCTGCAGCTGGTCGATGGCGTTATCCACGGCGCGCTTCATGGAGGCGGCCGTGCCGCCCTTCTCGTACTCGCGGACGATCACGCCCTCCAGCCGCGCCACGATGGCGTCGACCGAATATTCCTTGCGCAGGGTTTCATCGTCCGGATCGGTCTCGCACACCGCGCCATAGACATTGATGATCTCTTCGCTCTGACGGCCCCAGTTCAGCACCTTGTAGAAGCGCTGCCCCTCCGTCTCGCCCTTGAAGACAATGTCCAGCCCGGCGGCCACGAGAGAGGCCGGCATCAGGACGAGGTCGCGCATATTGTCCAGCGCCATCTTGCCCTGGAACACCGCCACGTCGCGCAGAAAGCTCCAGCGCATATCGGCGTTGGACGGGGCCGCGTCATCGCGCGGCGCTTCCTCCGGATTGGCGGTTTCATTTTCCACGCGCACAAAATAGGCGCGGCGGCGCGGCGATGGAAGGGCGTCAGCCGGTTCGGCGGAAATCGAAAAAGACCGGCGCGGCGTCCCCCAGCCGCTTTTCCTCATAGCGCGTGGTGACATGATCGGCCGGAGCGTCGCGCCAATCGGCGGCGCGTTCGGCCAGCCAGTCGAAGCGGCCGTCCTTCAGGAAACGCTCCAGCGCCCAGTCCTGATAGGAGGCGACATCGGTGGCGAAGCGCAAGCGCCCGCCGGGCTTCAGAACGCGCGCCAGCTCGGCCACGAAACCTTCGCTGACGATGCGGCGCTTCCAGTGGCGTTTCTTGGGCCAGGGATCCGGGAACAGGATCAGGACCCGGTCCAGCGCGGCGTCCGTCATGCGCTCGACCAGATCGCGGGCGTCGCCACGATGCAGGCGGACATTCTTCAGATCGTGGTCCTCGACCCCGGCCAGCGCCTTGGCGACGCCGTCCAGGAACGGCTCAACGCCCAGAATGCCCGTATCGGGCCGCCGCCGGGCCTGTTCGATCAGGTGCTCGGCCCCGCCGAACCCGATTTCCAGCCACGCCTCGCCGGCGTCCGGAAACATCCCGCGCGGATCGAACGCGCCCCCGGGCGGCTCCAGCGCGGGCAGCAGGTCATCGATCAGCCTCTGACGGCGGGCGCTGAGCGGCTTGCCCTGCGCGCGGCCATAGAGGCGGCGGTTTTTCGGATGGGGAGAGTCGTCGGTCACGGCGGGAAGAGGCTTTAGACAACGAAAAAGGGCGGCGCAAATGCGCGCCGCCCTTCCCGATACGGTTTTTGCAGCGAACCCTTACGCGGCGAGATCCTTCAGATCGTCGACCAGGTCCGTCTTCTCCCAGGAGAAGCCGCCATCGCTGTCCGGCGTGCGGCCGAAATGGCCGTAGGCCGCGGAGCGGGCATAGATCGGACGCTGCAGTTGCAGGTGCTTGCGGATGCCGCCCGGCGACAGGTTCATTACCTCATTCAGGCGCTTGGCCAGCTTGTCCTCGTCGCAGCGGCCGGTGCCGTGCAGGTCGATGAAGATGGACAGCGGCTTGGACACGCCGATCGCATAGGCGACCTGAAGCGTGCATTTGTCCGCCAGGCCCGCCGCGACGACGTTCTTGGCGAGATAGCGCGTGGCGTAGGCCGCCGAACGGTCCACCTTGGACGGGTCCTTGCCGGAGAACGCGCCGCCGCCATGCGGGGCCGCGCCGCCATAGGTGTCCACGATGATCTTGCGGCCGGTCAGGCCGGCGTCGCCGTCCGGTCCGCCGATCACGAACTTGCCGGTCGGGTTCACGTACAGCTCTTCGTCCGGGCACATCCAGCCATCGGGCAGAACCTGCTCGATATAGGGCTTCACGATTTCGCGGACCGCATCCTGGTCGAGGTCTTCGGTGTGCTGGGTGGACAGCACGATGGAGGTCGTGCGCTGCGGCTTGCCGTCGCCGTTATAGGCCAGCGAAACCTGGCTCTTCATGTCCGGCAGCAGCTTGGGCTCCTTGCCCGATTTGCGCGCGTCGGCCAGCACTTTCAGGATATTGTGCGAGAACTGGATCGGGGCCGGCATCAGCTCTTCGGTCTCGTTGCAGGCGAAACCGAACATGATGCCCTGGTCGCCCGCGCCCAGCTCCTTGTCGCCGGACTCGTCAACGCCCTGTGCGATCTCGGCGGACTGTTCGTGCAGGTAATTCGAAAATTCGGCGGTCTTCCAGTGGAAGCCGTCCTGTTCGTAACCGATGTCCTTCACGGCGGCGCGCACGGCGTCTTCCAGCTGGTTGTCGGAAAACACCGGGCCGCGCGTTTCGCCGGCCAGGACGATGCGGTTGGTGGTGGTCAGGCACTCACAGGCGACACGGCAATTGGGATCTTCGGCCAGGAACATGTCCACGACCGTGTCCGAAATGCGGTCGCACACCTTGTCAGGGTGCCCTTCGGATACGCTCTCACTCGTAAAAAGATAGGCGGATCGGCTCATTGCGGCGGAACTCCGTCTGCGGGTGATATAAAGGAATCTTTATATGATGCAGCTGGAAGTAAGCCGATAAGGGGGCTGTTTTCAAGGCGCGCCCCTGAATCTTTCCGTTAAATTGCGCGAATTTCCGCCGGATCAGGCGTCGCCGGACTCGTCGTCCTCGTCGCTCAGCGCGCGGATCAGCTCGATCACGCGGCGGCGCACCTTGGGATCCTGGATTTTGGAAAAGGCGCTGGCCAGCGCCACGCCATCGGTGGACTGGATGAAGTCGTACATCAGCGGCTGCTGTTCGCCTTCCGCCATGCCCGTCACGGCGTCCGGCGCTTCCAGCCCTTCGAAGAAGAAACCGACCGGAACTTCCAGCACGTGCGAGACGGCATAGAGCCGCGAGGCGCCGATCCGGTTGACCCCGCGCTCGTATTTCTGGACTTGCTGAAAAGTAACGCCGAGAGCTTCGCCCAGCGATTCCTGACTCATGTTCATGATCTTGCGGCGAAGGCGCACGCGAGAACCGACATGCTTGTCTACCGGGTTAGGCCCCTTGGTTTTGGTCACGGGCGGCGAAGTCCTTTTAGTATGAAGTTTTTTTGTTATCGACGCGGGTTTTCGCTGGCGTCAAGCCGCTTCGCGCCAAAAGCGCAAGCGCCCCAAGCGCAACTAGGACAAGGGCCAGAACGCCCAAAAAACCAAAGCGAGAGTATAATGTAGCATAACCAGGGTCCGGAATCTGGATATCGAGGTAATCGGAAGAATATGGAGGCATTGCGGCAACCTGCCGGCCCCGCGCATCGATCGCTCCCGATACGCCGCCCGACGCCGCCCGGATCACCGGCAAGCCTTCCTCGATCGCGCGGAAGCGCGCCTGGGCCAGGTGTTGCCAGGGTCCGGGCGTGGGGCCGAACCACGCGTCGTTGGAGACATTCAGGATCCATGAGGGCCGGTTTTCATCGTCCGGCGTGAAGCCCGGAAAGATGATCTCGTAACAGATCAGCGGCGCGAACGGCGGCACGCCGGCGACGTCCAGCGTCACCGGGCCGGGGCCGGGCGTCATGCCGCTGGCGATGGCTGAGGGCAGCCGGAATCCCAGCCGGTTCAGCACTGCCGCCCCGGGCGTGAATTCCCCGAACGGCACCAGAAGGCGCTTGTCGTACAGCGCCGCCAGCTGCGCCTGATCGCCCGAAAAACCCAGTACGGCGAAGGAGTTATAGTATTCCGTGCCGCCATCGGGCGTGGGGGAGCGGCGATAAAGGCCCGTCCCCAGCCATGTCTCCCCGCCCAGCGCGCCGCCGAGCTGCGCCAGCGCGGCGCCGTCTTCCAGAAGCGGCAGGGGGAGCGCCGCCTCCGGCCAGATCACCATGTCGACAGCATCCAGATCGCCGGCGCCGGAAAGCGCCGCATACCGGTCGATCACCGCCTGCCGGCCCGCCGGATCCCACTTGTCGCGCTGGCCGAAACCGGCCTCCACCACGCGCACCGTGACGGTTTGCGCGTCATCAGGGACCGGCCGCGCCAGACGGCCCAGCCCCATCCCGAACAGGATCGCGAACACCGCGAAACTGACCGCCAGAGGCGCGGAGCGAAGCCGGGGCGAGGCGTCCGGACCGGCCATCGCCGCGGGCGCGGCGAACCCGGTCAGGGTCAGGAAGCTGAGGCCGTAGACGCCGAACCACGCCGCGCTCTGGGAGACCGGCCCGCCCGCCGGCCAGATCAGGCCGGGCAGATTCCAGGGAAAACCGCTGAACAGGTGGCCGCGGGCATATTCCGCGGCAAAGATCGCCAGGCCGAACACCAGAATACGCCGCACATCCCGCGTCCAGAACCGCATGGCCAGCGCCCCGGCCAGCGCCCAGAACAGGGCCAGCCCGGCCGGCAGAAGCGTGATCGCGAAGGGGATCATCGGGGCGAATTCGGGGCCGCGATTGATGAAGGCGTAAGCGACCCAGTAGAGGCCGAAGAAGAAATAACCGAAGGCGAACGCCCAGGCGCGCCATGCGGCGGAGCGGTATTTGCGTTCGCTCTCGAACGCCCCGTCCAGCAGCCAGACAAGGGCGGTCAGGGTGAAGATCATCATCGGCCAGAGGCCGAACGGCGCATGCGCCATGACCGAGACAGAGCCCAGCAGAAAAGCCAGACCGCCGGAGCGAAGAATGCCCGGCGTCATCAGGAAAGCGCGGAACCGCGACAGGGGCGCGGCCTGCGTCATTTCCCGCCCATCTCCGTTTCAGCGGGCGATACGTCCCGCGCGAGCAGGCGATTGACGCGGCGCGGGTCCGCCTCGACCACCTCGAACTCGATGCCGGAGGGGTGTTTCACCACCTCCCCGCGCTCGGGCACGCGGCCGGCGATGGTGAAGACCAGTCCGCCGAGCGTGTCGACGTCCTCTTCCTCCTCGTCGGTGGCGACCTCGCGGCCGATCAGCGCCTCGAAATCCTCGATGGAGGCGCGGGCGTCGGCCTCCCATATATTGGGGCCGCGGGCGCGCAGCTTGGGCGCGGCGGTCTCGTCGTGCTCGTCCTCGATATCGCCGACGATCTGCTCGACCAGGTCCTCAAGCGTCAGCAGGCCGTCCGTGCCGCCATATTCATCGACCACCAGCGCCATGTGGATGCGCCGCGTCTGCATGCGCAGCAACAAATCCACGGCCTTCATGGAGGGCGGCACGAACAATACGTTGCGCACCACGCCTTCCAGCGCCCGGCGGGAGAACAGGTCCGGCGGCAGGCCGCGACCCTCGTCCGGGGCCAGCATGCCGATCACGTCCTTGATATGGACCATGCCAAGCGGGTCATCCAGCGTCTCGCGATAGACCGGCAAACGGGAATGGGAGGCCTCTGCGAACGCGCGCGCGGCCTCGCCCAGCGGCGTGGCGACATCAATCGCCACGATGTCGGCGCGCGGCACCATCACATCCTCGATGCGCAGCCCTTCGAACGCGGCCATCTTGTCCAGCATTTCCGCCGGCTCCAGGCGCGGCGCGTCATCGGTGGATTCCGCATCGGGCGGGGTGCGCCCGCCAAACAGGGAGGACAGGCGCGATAATATGTCGTCGCGGGAATCAGAGGGCATGGGCGGCCTCGCTGGCGTAAGGATCGTCAACGCCGAGCGTGGCGAGGATTTGCGTCTCCAGCGCCTCCATCGCCCCGGCCTCGTCATCGGTTTCATGGTCGAAGCCATGCAGATGCAGCAGGCCGTGCACGATCATGTGCAGCGCGTGATCGCGGAACGTCTTGCCCTGTTCCGCCGCCTCGCGCGCCAGCGTGTCGCGCGAAACCGCGATATCGCCCAGCATCGGGCCCGGCGGCGCCGGGAAGGACAGGACATTGGTCGGCTTGTCCTTGCCGCGCCATTGCGCGTTCAGCGCCTGCAGCGCCGCGTCATCGTCCAGAAGCAGGGCGATTTCGCCCCGGCGTTCGGGCTTCAGGGCGGCATTGACGACGGACAGGGCCTTCTCGGCCAGGGACGGCCAGTCTTCCTCGTCCGCGTCCCATCGCGGGTCGCGGCTTAAAGTCTCTATGCTGTCGGGACTGGGGACATCGTTCATGAAGAGTCGCGCGCCTCGTTCTGGCGCGCCAGATCGGCCTCGTAAGCTTCCACGATCTCCGCGACGATGGGATGGCGCACCACGTCGCCCTTTTCAAAGCGCGTCACCTTCATGGTGCTGACATTGTGGAGAATATCGATGGCGTGCGCCAGCCCGCTGCGTTCGCGCGGCGGCAGGTCCACCTGGGAGGGGTCGCCGGTGACCACCATGCGCGCGCCCTCGCCGATGCGGGTCAGCACCATTTTCATCTGCGCGACGGTGGCGTTCTGCGCCTCGTCCACAATGACAAAGGCGTTGGAAAGGGTGCGCCCGCGCATGAAGGCCAGCGGCGCGACCTCGATCTCTCCCGCCGCGCGGCGCTTGTCCAGCGCCTCCCGGCCCAGCAGGTCCTGCAGCGCGTCCCAGATCGGCTGCAGATAGGGGTCCACCTTTTCTGCCAGATCGCCTGGCAGGAAGCCGAGGCGCTCGCCCGCCTCGACGGCGGGGCGGGTGACCACCAGACGCTTGACGCGCCCGGCCATCAGCTCCCCCGCGCCATAGGCGACGGCGAGAAAGGTCTTGCCGGTGCCGGCCGGACCGACACCGAAATTCAGGTCATATTTGGCCAGCGCGTCGATATAGCCGGCCTGGTTGGGCGTGCGGGGCGAGATCACCGTGCGGCGGCCCACCCGGATCACGCCCTCGGTCGTCAGGCCCGGCTCTCCGTCGTGGCGGGCGAAGCGTATCGCGGCCTTCACGTCCGGCTCGCCATCGAAATGGCCCGAAGAAATGCGGCCGTGCAGGTCCAGAATGGCGCGCTTGGCGGCTTCGCGCTCATCAGTGCCGCCAGTGATGGTCACCGCGCCGCCCGGGGCGGCCATCAGCACGTCGAAGGCATCCTCGATCAGGGCCAGCCAGCGGTCATTGGGCCCCGATAGCTGCTTGGCCAGCGCGCTGTCTTCAAAATGGATGGTTTCGGTGGCTTCCCGGCGGCGCTTGCCGCGGGCCTCGCCCTTGCGCGGCTGAGTCACGCGGCGGCCGCTCCTTCCCGGACGAGCGCGCCGGCGAGGCTGTTGCGAGAGGAGGATTCAATGCGCACCGGCGCGATCTGTCCGATCAGGTCTTGCGATCCCTGAACGTGCACGGCCTGCAGATAGGGCGAGCGGCCCTGAAGCTGGCCTTCATTGCGGCCCGGCTTTTCAAACAGGACCGGCAGTTCGCGACCGACGCAGGACGCGTTGAAATCCACCTGCTGGCTTTCCAGCAGCGCCTGCAGACGAGCGAGGCGATCCGATTTCTCGTCCTCGGCCACCTGTTTCATCATCGACGCGCCGGGCGTGCCGGGGCGGCGGGAATATTTGAAGCTGAAACACTGCGCGTAATTCACCTCGCGCACCGCCTCCATCGTCATTTCGAAATCGTCCGCGCTTTCACCCGGGAAACCGACAATGAAGTCCGAGGACATGGCGATATCGGGGCGCGCGGCGCGGATTTTCTCGATCAGCGTCAGATAGGATTCCAGCGTGTGGCCGCGATTCATCGCCTTGAGGATTCTGTCCGACCCGGCCTGCAGCGGCAGATGCAGGTAGGGCATCAGCTTTTCTTCCTCGGCGTGCGCATTGATCAGCGCATCGTCCATGTCGCGGGGATGGCTGGTCGTGTAGCGGATCCGCTCGATACCGCCGATCTTCGCGATATGCCGCGCCAGCTGGCCAAGGCCCCAGTCGCCGTCTTCCTCGCGGCCCGCCGGGGGCTCGCCATGATAGGCGTTGACGTTCTGGCCCAGCAGGGTGACTTCGCGCACGCCCCGGGACGCCAGCTCCCGCGCCTCGGCGGCGATCTGGTCCACAGGGCGGGAATATTCGCCGCCGCGCGTATAGGGCACAACGCAGAAGGTGCAGAACTTGTCGCAACCCTCCTGAATGGTCAGGAAGGCGGACGGGCCGTTGACGCTGCGCGCTTTGGGCAGGGCGTCGAACTTTTCCTCGACCGCGAAATCGGCGGCCAGCGCCTCGCCCGACTTGCGGTGAAGTTTCGCGATCATTTCGGGCAGCTGGTGATAGGTCTGCGGGCCCATGACCATGTCGACCATCGGCGCGCGGCGTTTCATCTCCGCGCCCTCGGCCTGCGCCACGCAGCCCGCCACGGCGACCAGCATTTCCCCGCCGCCGGAGGCCTTCGCTTCTTTCAGCGGGCGCAGGCGCCCCAGCTCCGAATAGACCTTCTCGGCCGCCTTTTCGCGGATATGGCAGGTATTGAGGACGACAAGGTCGGCGCCGTCCGGGGTATCGGTCGTCTCATAGCCAAGCGGCGCCAGCACGTCCTTGATCCGCTCGGAATCATAGACGTTCATCTGGCAGCCATAGGTCTTGATATGGACGCGCTTGTTCTCGGCCATCACTCTTCACGCCGCGCACGTTTCAGGGGCGCGGCTTTTTCCGCTTAAATCAAGGCAAGGACTTATGGGGAAGGCAAGGCGCGCACGCAAGAAGCGGCGCTGAATCGGCGCGGGCCTACTCGCCGTCCTTCAGCTTGACGCCGTACAGCTCCAGCCGGTGATCGACCAGGCGATAGCCCAGCTTGCGCGCCACCTCTTTCTGGAGCTTTTCGATCTCCTCGTTCATGAACTCCACGACCTCGCCCGACTTCACGTCGATCAGGTGGTCGTGGTGATCCTCCGGCGCTTCCTCGAAGCGGGAGCGGCCGTCGCGGAAATCATGGCGTTCGATAATGCCCGCTTCCTCGAACAGACGCACGGTGCGGTAGACCGTGGCGAGCGAGATATTCGGATCGATCTCGCTGGCCCTCTCATAGAGGGTTTCGGCGTCCGGGTGATCGTCGGCGACAGACAGCACGCGCGCGATGACGCGGCGCTGTTCGGTCATCCGCAGACCCTTTTCGACACAGAGATTTTCGATGCGGGTATCGGTCATATCGCGCCTCTTATAATCGCGCCGGCGCGCGAAGGTCTAGCGCAGTTGCTTATCGAGTATCAGCGCATCCGCCCCGTCGGCGTAATAGGCCTTGCGCCGGGCCGCCTCGCCATAGCCCGCCGCGGCATAGAGCGCGCGCGCCGCGGCGTTGGTTTCGGAAACGTCCAGCACCATGCGCGCCGAGCCGGCGGCGGCGCATTGCGCCTCCAGCGCCGCCAGCAGCGCCCGGCCCAGCCCGGCGCGGCGGCGGTCCGGATCGACGGCGAGGCTGAGGATTTCCGACTCGCCCGCCACCACGCAGCCCAGCGCGAAACCACCGCCGCCGGCGTCGATCACGCCGGTTGCGCCCTTGCCCGAGAGCAGCGTGCGCATCTCCCCGGCGCTCCAGCCGCGCGGAAAGCTTTTCTCATGGATGGCGGCCATGGCTTCGGCGTCTCCCGGCCCGGCCGGGCGAACGCTCATGGCGGAGTTATCCCGCCGGGCCGCTTGGCGTCGGGCGGGCGCTGATAGATGGGCGATGGCGGGGCAAGGTCCTGAGCCTCGGCGGCCAGGCGCGCCGCCTGCTCGGGGTCCGGCGGCTCGGTCGCCGCCGTCTCGAGGCCGCCCAGCGCTGCGGCCAGCTTCATCGCGCCGCTGCCCGCGAGGATGAAATCATCCATGCCGCGCGCCTGCCCGGCGACGGCTTCGACGTGGTCCAGACGCATTTCGCCTTTCGCCGCGCCGCGCTCATAAATCTGCCAGGCCAGTTCGTCGCGGCGGGCGTCGTGCGCGGCCAGAACGGTTTTCCCGCGCGCCGGGTCTGCGCTGCGCGCCGCGCAGGCCA
This sequence comes from Euryhalocaulis sp., assembly GCF_013911995.1. NCBI lineage: Bacteria > Pseudomonadati > Pseudomonadota > Alphaproteobacteria > Maricaulales > Maricaulaceae > Euryhalocaulis > Euryhalocaulis sp. Next base: position 19,912 of record NZ_JACESD010000012.1, on the reverse strand, counting down.
GCGCGCTGATCCCGACCGCGGGAATATCCAGCGTCAGGGCGAGGCCGCGCGCAAACGCGACGCCGACGCGCACGCCGGTGAAGCTGCCCGGCCCGGCCACCACGCCGATGCGGTCCAGCCGCCCGGCCGTGACGCCGGTCTCTTCCATCAGCGCGCGCACCAGCGGCGCCAGACGCTCCGCATGGCCGCGGCCGATTTCTTCCACCCGCGCGCCGATCAGCCCGTCCCGGTCGATCAGCGCGGCGGAACAGTTCGCCGCCGACGTATCAAGGCCGAGGACGATCAGAGGATTTTGCCCGCTTCTTCAAAGCTGAACCGCGGCGAGCGCTCGAACAGCTTGGTGTCGTCGCCATAGCCCAGATTGCAGATGAAATTGACGCGCCAGTCCTTCATTTCCGGATCGTCCGCGAAGAACTCCTTGTTCACCGCGTCCTTGTCGAAGCCCGACATCGGGCCGCAGTCCAGCCCCATCATGCGCGCGGCGATGATCAGATAAGCGCCCTGCAGCGAGGAATTGCGGAAGCCGTTATCGAAGCGGGCATCCTCGTCCTCGAACCATTCTTTCGCTTCCGGATTATGCGGGAAGAGCTGGGGAATCTTCTCATGGAAGTTCCAGTCCCAGGCGACGATCACCGTCCAGGGCGCATCGACGGTCTTGTCCTGGTTCGGCTCGATCAGGTGCGGCTTCAGGCGCTCTTTTGCCTCTTTGGAGCGCAGCCACAGGAAACGCGCCGGGCACTGATTGGCGCTGGTCGGGCCCAGCTTCAGCAGGTCATAGGTCGCCCGGATCAGGGTTTCCGGCACGTCCTCGTCCAGCCAGCCATTGCGGGTGCGGGCGTCGCGGAACGTCTGGTTCAGACAGGAATCGGAAAGCGGCTTGTTCACAGGCATGGCGTCTCCTCGAGAATAATTCTTGTTCCGGACAAATGAATGTCCTAGCGCGGCGGGCGTTCACAATGAAATATGCTGCGCGTGCGAGGCGCTGAGCCGCGCGCCCTGGGCTTGAGGGCTGGATATGGCGGATACATCGCCCGAGACAAGACATGACGCCATGACGATACGCGGCGTGCGGGCGGACGACGCCGCGGCCATCGCGGAAATCTATCGCCCGATTGTCGAGACGACCGTGATCTCCTTCGAACTGGTCCCGCCGGACGCGGGCGAGATCGCCCGCCGCATAGAAGCGACGCTGGAGGCGGGATACCCCTATCTAGTCGCCGAGCGGGACGGCGCGGTGACCGGCTATGCCTACGCCGCGCGTTTCCGGGGCCGCGCGGCCTATGACGGCACGGCGGAAACCTCCATCTATGTACGGCGGGACGTGAAGCGCGGCGGGGTGGGCCGCGCGCTGATGACGGCGCTGGAGGACCGCTTGCGGGAGGCCGGCTATCGCATGATGGTGGCGGGGATGAGCGGCGAGGACGCCGAACCTTCCGTCCGCTTCCACGCCGCGCTCGGCTTCACGCTCACGGGCGAAATCCCCGCCGCCGGCGTAAAATTCGGCGCCGAACACAAGCTGACCTTCATGTGGAAACGGCTCTAGCCTCTCCCCGATATGTCCAATTTCGTTGTCATTTCAGGCTGCTCCGGCGGCGGCAAATCAAGCTTGACCGGCGCGCTCGCCCGCAAGGGCTACGCAACCGTCTCCGAACCGGGCCGGCGGATCGTGCAGCAGGAAATGCAGAAGGGCGGCGACGCCCTTCCATGGATCGATCCCGAAGGCTTCGCAGAACGCCTCGTTGAAACCTCGCTGGCCGATTACAAGGCCGCGCCGAGGGGAACGGACTGGGCTTTCTTCGATCGCGGCCTTGTCGACGCCGCCGCCTATCGCGACTCGCTCAAAGGGGGAGACGTCCTGACCAGGTTTGGTCAGGCGCACCGATACCACCGCCGCGTTTTTCTCGCCCCGCCCTGGCCGGAGCTGTTCGCCAGCGATGCAGAGCGGCGTCACGGCTTCGAGGACGCGGTGGAGGAATATGAGAGGCTGGCCGTGGCCTATCCCCGGCTGGGCTATGAGGTCGTGACCCTGCCCAGGACTTCAGTCGCCGGGCGCGTGGATTTCGTGTTGCGCGAACTCGCTTCCGGCGCGGTCGCCTAGAGCGCCGCTTCGACCCCGGTGACCTGCGGCACGTAGTGTTTCAGCAGGTTCTCGATGCCGGCCTTCAGCGTCATCGTGGAGGACGGGCAGCCGGCGCACGCGCCACGCATGTGCAGGGTCACCACGCCCGATTGCGGGTCATAGCGCTGAAAGACAATATCGCCGCCATCCTGCGCCACGGCCGGGCGCACGCGGGTGTCGATCAGCTCCTGAATCGTGCTGACGATTTCCGCGTCCTCGCCCTCATACTCGCCCGCATCGCCGCCGGAATCGGCGGCGTTCGCGCCTTCCTCGGTCAGCACGGGCAGGCCGGCGGTGAAGTGATCCATGATCACGGCCAGAACGCCGGGCTTCAGATGCCGCCAGTCAATGGCGTCCGCCTTGCTGACCGACACGAAATCATCGCCCAGAAAGACGCGCTCCACGCCGTCCACCTCGAACAGGGCGGCGGCCAGCGGGGAAGCGCCGCGCGCGGCGTCCGCGGTCTCGAAATCATGCGCCGGACCGCCGGTGACGTCCCGTCCGGGCAGGAATTTCAGGGTCGCCGGATTGGGCGTGTCTTCGGTCTGGATAAACATGGCGGCGGGCCTCGCTTCAGGTCGTGGCGGCAATCAAGGGTTCGCCAGTGCAAATGGCGTATCCGCCGCCGCGCTTCAAGCCAGCTGGTGAATTAGCTCCGGCGTCAGGTCGCCCGGCACCACCAGAACCGGGATATGGCGGTCCGCGAAGGCGAAATTGGAGCGCGCCAGCGCGGAGATCAGCGGCCCCGGTCCCTTGCGCCCCGTCGAGGCGCCCAGAACCAGCACTTTCACCTCCGGATCCTCATTGATCAGGCGGCGGATCTCGCCCCGCACCTCGCCCTCCCGCACCAGGCATTCGGCGGGCGGTTCGATCTCCGTGGCGACGATTTCGGTCAGTTCCTCCAGCAGCGCCTCGCGCCGCTTGCGCTCGTCGCGGCTGATCTCGTCATTCACGCCCAGCCAGTGATGGAAATTGGTCGGCTCTATCACCGCCAGCAGCACCACGCGCCCCTTGTCGGAATGCTTGGCGCGCCGCGCCGCGACATGCGCCGCCACGCGGCATTCCGGCGTGTCGTCGGCGATGACGAGATATTTTCTCAAGGATTGCGGCATAGCGTCCTCGCGCGGATCGTGACGGAGCGCGCGTTTCCGCGCAAGTACCGTTTGCGAGCGCAAACGGCGCCGCGCTTGCTTCGCCTGTAGAGAGAATTCAACTCGCGCTTCAAGGGTGTCCCATGTTCGCACGATATTTTGCCGCCGCCGCGCTTCTGGTCTTCGCCGCCGTCCCGGCCTGGGCCGGAAACGATCCGTTGAGCGAGACCTATCAGTCCATGTCGAACGCCGGCGCGGCGCTGCGCGCGGACGCCGAAGCGGTGCAGACCGGCGACAGTTCCGCCGAGGCGCTGCTGGCGCGGCTTTCCGATTTCGCGCAGACCGCCAGCGCGGCGGGCGCGGCCATCGACGCCAATGAAGGCCCGCACGATCTGGGCTGCATCTATCGCGGCATGGCCGCCGACGCCGCGCTGCAGGCCGACCGCCTGCGCGGCGAGGAGAAGGACGACGCCATCGAGACCGTGCGTCTGCTGGGCGACGACGCGGTGCTGGTGACCCCGGAAACGGAAGCGGAAACGCAAGACCCCACCGGCATGCCGATGGGGTCCTGTCCTGTCGAGAAGATGAGCGCCGATCAGCTGTCGGCGTATTTCACCGAACAGCCATAGGGCGTCGTCTGGGCCGGATCGACCGGCTCGCCCTTGCGTAGCGCGGCCAGCGCCGCTTCGACATGATTGTCCGCCTCGTCCGCCGGACCGCGCGGCGAGTCGTCGATGGCGCCGTCATATTGCAGCACGCCGGCCTCATCGATCAGGAACATATGCGGGGAGGTCTTGGCCTCATACATGCGGCCAATATCGCCCTCAGGGTCCAGAATGACCGCCGCCGGATAGGCTTGCGGGCGGTCTTCCATCTCTCCCGCCGTAATGGCGTTCGCCTGATCCGGCGTGACATGACCCTGCTTGCCGGGGGCCGAGGAGATGATGGTCAGCCAGGCAATGTCCTGCTGCGCGGCGTCCTGCTGCATGGCCTGCATGTCGCCCTTGTAGTGGCGCTGGACGTAGGGACAGCCGTCATTGCTCCATTCCAGAATGACCTTCTGGCCGGCAAAGTCCGACAGGCTGACTTCGTTTCCGTAGGTGTCCGTGCCGGTGAAGGCGGGCGCGGCTTCGCCCACGACCGGTTCGGCCAGCGCCGGCGCGGCAAGCGTGAAGGCGGCGGCGGTAATCAGAAGCGTTTTCATTATCGACCCCGTTTTTTTTCAAAACTCATGTCTTGGCTAGCATAACAAAATAGTGCGCCCGCGGTTTCCGCCAAGCGGAATCGGCGTTGCCTTAAAGCTTCGCCCGGCGGAATTAATGAACCAGACGGTTGAATTCGAAAGTCGGAAGCGCGATCAGGCTGCGACCTTCAAGGAATTTCCGGAAAGCCGCCATGTCATCATCCATGTTTCGCTCGGCCCTTATTCTGGGGCTGCTGTCCGCCGTCGGGCCGCTTTCCATCGATATGTACCTGCCCGCCCTGCCCGCGATCGAGGCGGGCCTGCGGACTGATATCGCCTCCACCCAGCTGACCCTGACGCTGTATTTCCTCGCCTTTGGCGTGGCGCAGCTGGTCTATGGGCCGCTGGCCGACCAGTATGGCCGAAAGCGGCCGCTCTATGCCGGACTGGCCATCTTCATCGCCGCCTCCATCGGCTGCGCCTTCGCGCCGACCATTGGCTGGCTGATCGCTTTCCGCTTCCTGCAGGGGCTGGGCGGGGCGGTGGTGATGGTGGTGCCGCGCGCCATTATCCGTGACATGCACACCGGCAACCAGGCCACGCGCCTAATGGCGATGATCATGCTGGTCATCAGCGTTTCGCCCATGCTGGCGCCCTTGTTCGGCAGCGGCCTGATCCTGCTGGGCGGCTGGCGGGTGATTTTCGGCGCGCTGGCGCTGATGGCGGTGTTCAGCCTGCTGCTGACCGGCTTCGTCCTGCCCGAGACTCTGGCGGAGTCGCGCCGCACGCCGGTCAATCTGCGCTCCATGTGGCGGGGGACGAAGGTGCTGTTCCGCGACCCGGTCTTCATGGGCCTGACCTTCATCGCCGGGTTCGGCATGGCCAGCTTCTTCGTGTTCATCGCCAGCGCGGCCTTTGTCTATACCGACCAGTTCGGGCTGTCGCCGACCGGCTTTTCCATCGCCTTCGCCATCAACGCCATCGGCTTCTTCTCCGCCTCTCAGGTGGCGGCGAATCTGGGCGAGCGGTTCGGCATCCAGCGGGTGATTTCATGGGCCGTGACCGGCTTCATGGCGTTCACGCTGACGCTTCTGGCGCTGACTCTGGGCGGGTTCGGGACGCTTCCGGTTATCGTCGGCTTCCTGTTCATGGCCAATGCGTGTCTGGGCCTTGTCATCCCGACGACCATGGTGATGGCGCTGGACGATCACGGCGATATCGCCGGGCTGGCCTCCTCGCTGGGCGGCACGCTTCAGATGCTGGCGGGCGGGATCATGATCACCGCCGCCGCGCCCTTCTTCAACGGCACGGCCACGCCCATGGTCGCCGCCATCGCGCTGTGCGCCGTGGCGGCGTTCATTCTGACGCGCCTGTTGTTTGCGAAAATGCCCGCGCGGCGGGACGAGGCCAGCGAGATCTAGGCCGCCGCGGTTAGGAGGTCGCCGCAGCGCCCTTGCGGATCGTGTTGAGGATGCCGCGTTCGGTCAGGATCTGCGGCAGGATCTCCGGCGCGCCGCCGCCCGGCGGATAGTAGAGATAGAGCGGCACGCCCGCGCGGCCGAACCGCTCCAGCTCGGCGGCGATTTCCGCGTCCTTGTTGGTCCAGTCGGCGACCAGAAAGGCGACATCGTTCTGCGCGAAAGCCGCGGCGACATCACTGGTTTTCAGCGCCGTGCGCTCGTTCACCTGACAGGTGATGCACCAGGCAGCGGTAAAATCGACAAAGATGGGCCGCCCCTCCGCCTGTAGCTGCGCCACGCGTTCGCGCGACCAAGGCTCGCTCGACAACGCGCCCGGCGCGCCGGAGGTTTCCGCAACGCTTGCCCCGCCCGTGCTCAGCTGCGCGGCGGCCGGAACGGTCAGGAGGGCGGCGATCATCGCGCCCAGCGCGGCCGCGCGCCCGGTCCAGCCGGAGAAGCGCCCGGCCCAGATGGCGAATCCGGCGGCCAGCAGCCCGATCAGCGCGAACGCCACGCCCGTCGGCCCGGCCTGAATGCTCAGCACCCAGACCAGCCAGACCGTGGCCGCCAGCATCGGGAAAGCCATGAATTGCTTGAACCGGTCCATCCACGGCCCCGGTCTGGGCAGGCGGCGCAGCAGCGCCGGGAAAAACGCCAGCAGCGTGAATGGCGCGGCCAGTCCAAGGCCCAGCGCCAGGAAGATCGCCAGCGCGCCAAGGGCCGGCAGGCTGAGCGCATAGCCCAGCGCCGCCGCCATGAAGGGCGCCGTGCAGGGCGTGGCCACGATCACCGCCAGCACGCCGGTCAGGAAAGCCGCCGCGCCGCCAGAACGCCCGGCGACCAGCCCGGAGCCCAAATTCTGCAAGCCGCCGCCAATTTCGAAAAAGCCCAGAAGATTCATGGAGATCAGGAAGAAGAGCAGCGCCAGCGCCATGATCACCGCCGGGTTCTGAAGCTGGAAGCCCCAGCCCACCGCCGCGCCGCCCGCCTTCAGCGCCACCAGCAACAGGCCCAGCGCGGCGAACGTGACCAGCACGCCGCCCATGAACAACAGGCCGTGCCGCCGCACCGTGCCCGGATCTTCATGCGCTTTCTGCGCAAAGCCCAGCGCCTTCAGCGACAGAACCGGGAAGACGCAGGGCATCAGGTTCAGGATCAGCCCGCCCACAAACGCCCCGATCAGCGCCAGCAGCAGGGCCTGACCGCCGCCGCCCGCGCCATCGCCGCCGCGCGCCGGGGCCGCGGCCAGCGACAGGTCCGCCGCCTCGCCCGGTTCGGCGGAAATTTCCACCGCGCGCCCGGCCCAGCCCTCCGCGCCGCGCATCTCATAGGTCAGCACGCCCGCCACCGGCGCCGCGCCATCCTCCAGCTCGTATCCGGGAGTCAGGGCCAGGATGAGGGCGTCATCCATCGCGTGCGGCGTCTGGTCCGCCGCCGCCTCGACCATGCCCGGCTCATAGGGGAAGAAATAGAAATCGCGCAGATCGCCGGCGCCCAGGGCGTCCGACAGACCCGCATCCTGCAGGGAAAGCTGCGCGGTTTCGCCGTCCAGCGCGATCGTGGAATCGAACAGGGCCGGTTGCGGCATGGCGGCCAGCGCGTCGGCGATGCGGTCGCCCCAGCGCGGATGCACGCGCGGCTCGCCCTCGCTGACGCGCAGCGACAGCTCCAGCTTTCCGCTCTCCGGAATGCAGATTTCCTCGCAGACCAGCCAGTAGGCGTCCGCCTTGATAGCGGCGGCCGCGCCGTCGAAATCCTCCGGCACGGTGACCGGGATTGGCAGCAGGACTTCGTTAGAAAAGCCGTAATTGGTCAGCGGCCCGACAGGCAGCGGCTCCGGCGCGGGCCAGACGATCTCGCCCGCTTCCCAGCCATCGGGAAGCGTCAGGTCAATCTGCGTCGGCTCCCCGGAATCGCCGGGATTGCGCCAGTAGGTGTGCCAGCCCTCGCGAATATCCTGATGCAGGGCGATATAGAATGTCTGTCCGGGGGAGACGACGATGGAGTCCGCGGCCAGCGTCGCCTTGACGTTGTCCGTTTCCACCGTGGCCGGGTCGGCATTGACCAGGCCGGTGTCCAGCGCGTCCTGCGCAAGGGCCGCGCCGCCTGTCAGCGGCGCGGCGATAAGACAAAGCGCTGTCAGTAATGCCCGCATAGGTCCGGTCCTGTTGTCGTCCAACCTGCCTCTAGCGCCCCTTATAGGGAGCGCCCGGGGGCGGTGTCAGCCGCCCTCGCGCAGACTTGACGCGCTTGTGACCTCACGCAGACCGGGCCGGCGTTACGCCTGGACGTCGCCGCCCGTGGCCTGCGGCGTTCCGCCGGCGCCGTTCTGCGGCATTTCGGCGGAGGGCGCGCCCTGCTGCTGGTTGCGGATCAGCGTCAGGTCGATCAGGCGATCCCAGTTCATCAGGGAAATCAGGTGCGCATAGATCGCGCCCAGATAGCCCTTCTCGGCCAGTTCCTTCAGGACGTCCGGCGCCAGCGCCATCAGTTTCTGCTCGGAAATCGCCAGATGCTCGGTGATCTTTTCCTGCTGGCCCGGACGGCCGCGCGCAGCCGGATTATAGACCACTTCGCGCGTTTCGAAGAGATCCAGCTCTTCAAGGCGCTTCACGGTCTGTTCGGTGGCCAGGCGCTGCGTCTCGTACTGCTTCAGGAACTCGACGGCGTTCTGCACATATTCCGTCGGCTCATTGTCCTTGAAGAAGGGCATGTCCGGTTTGTCGGTAATGGCGGAGAATTTGCGGTCGATGCACACGATCATGCGCTCGGCTTCCGGCGGCTTGGCCAGAACGAAGGGATAGCGGCGGATATAGCCGGGGACATAGGCGTCCGGCTTGAAATTGTTCTTTTCGTCGATGAACAGATTATCGCCCGGACGCAGGCCCATCACGGCCAGGGGCTGTTTCTGTTCGCCGGCGAAGATGATCGGGAAGGTCGTCGCGGCGACGCCGAATTCATTGGCGTTGACCGGCACAAAGTGCAGGTCCTTCACGAAATCGAACCCGTTATTCTGTTGCGTGATCCCCAGATTCCCGTGCGCCTGGAAATTCAGCGGCTCGGGCTTTTCATACATCAGGACCTTGCCGCTCACCTGACCTTCTTGCATCCCGCCTTCGGCCATCGCCGTTCCCCCTTGTCGTATCCTTGTCCGGAAAGCGGGCTAGATAACGTCTCCCCGCCGCCGGGACAATCCGCCAAGGCGCCTAAGCGCCAGCGCCAGCCTTAAAATCCGGCGCTGACCGCGATGCGGAACGAGCGCCCGGGCAGCGGCAACAGGTCCTTCAGATAGGAGGAATGAACCCGCGCCTCGGCGTCGAACACGTTCTTGGCCTGAAGGATCACGGTGACGTCGCGCTCCTCCACCGGGCGCCATTTGGCGCTCAGATTGACCCGTTGATAGGCCTCGGTCGGAAGTTCGAAGGCAAAGGTTTCATCCTGTTCGGAGACCAGCTCCGCCTCGGCGCGCGCGGTCAGGCGCGGACCCAGGAATTCGGTCTCCACCCCGATCGTGCCGCTAAGCGGGGGAATGCGCGGCAAGGCGCGGCCATCGGCCAGCTTGCCGCTGACATATTCCACCACGGCGTCGCCGCGCAGCTCATACCCGGCGCCCTGCGCCAGAACGACATCGCCGCTAATCTCGAAACCGTGCAGGTCCGCATCGCTCTGGGTCTGGACAAAGACCGGCAGGCCGTCCTCCTCCATCCCCGTGGGAGCCAGGAAGATGAAGCCGTCATAATCGGCGTACCAGGCCGAGGCCTCGAACCCGTAGCGGTCACGGTCCAGCCGGGCCACGGCCTCGAAGGTCCAGGCTTCCTCCAGATCCAGGTCAGGATTGCCGACCTCGAACTGACGGGTCGAAAGATGCGGCCCGTTGGCGAACAATTCTGAATCGCCCGGCGCGCGCTGGCTGAAGGCCACATTGCCGCTGAGGAACGCGCCATCCGCGGGGCGCAGGAACAGGCCGCCAGACGCGGACACCGTATCGAAATCGCGGTTTCCGGCGACGGAATCCACTTCCCGCGTCTCCACTCGGGCGCCGAATTCGCCGCCCCAGCCGCCGGCGTCATAGCGCTGCGAGGTGAACAGGCCGAAATCGGTGGTTTCGGTTTCGGGGATGAAGGCTTCCTCTCCCACGGACCGGAAATCCTTCTGGAAAGCCTGCACGCCGATGGCCCCGGACCAGCGCTCCGTCTGAGCCTGCGTCACTTCCATCCGGGTTTCCCAGCCTTCGTTGAAGAAGGTCGTGCCCGGCTCGCCATTCGGCTCGAACTCTGTGTGTTCGTAATCGGCCGTCGCTGCGGAGAAGCGGAAAAGGTCGAACCAGGGCAAATGCAGGTCATATTCCCCGCGCAAATCAACGCGCGTTTGCTCCATCTCGATATAGGCGCCGCCCTCTTCTTCGTGGGCGTGCTCCTCGTCCTCATGATCGTGGTCGTCGTGATCGTCCTCGTGGTCCTCGCCGTCGTGGTCCTCGTCTTCATGCTCGTGGGCATGATCGTGGCCCGGGATGCCGTAGCTGGACTCGAAGCCCTTTACGGCGACGCCGATGAAGCCGCGCTCGCCGACCAGCGACACACCCACCGAACCGGAATCGAATTCGTACCAGGTGTTCTCCGCGACGCCGCGCGCGTGTTCCTCTTCCTCGTGTTCGTCGTGGTCCCCGTCCTCATGATCCTCGTCCCCGTGGTCATGCTCTTCTTCCTCCATGGCCCGGAGGATGGAGGATTCCGCAAAACCCGGGATGTCGTAGTCTTCTCCTTCGCGGTGCAGGCCCTGCACGGTAAAGACCAGCGGTCCGGCGGACGCGGTCACGGAGCCGGCCGTCTGCCAGCCCTCGTTCACCGTCTCGTAGCCGCTGTAGAACTGGCCCGACAGACCGTCTGCCGGCGCTTCGGAGGGGATCGTGCCGTCGATGATGTTCACCACGCCGGAGATCGCGTTGCCGCCATAGGCCAGCGCGCTGGCGCCGCGCAGAACTTCGATGGATTCGGCTTCCAGGCCTTCCGTGGTCACCGCGTGGTCAGGGCTGGCGCTGGCCGCGTCGATGGACCCGACGCCATTGGTCAGCACGCGCACACGCTCACCCCCCAGCCCGCGAATGATCGGCCGGCCCGACGCCGCGCCGAAGAAGCTGGAGGATACGCCCGGCAGTTTCGCCAGCGTGTCGCCCAGACTGCCTTCGTAGTTTTCAAGGATCTCTTTCTTGTCCAGCACGTCGACGTTCTGGAACGCCTCGAACTCGCTGGTCTGCAGCGGGCTGGACGTGATGACGATCTCGTCCGTTTCATGTTGCGCATGGGCGGCGCCGGCGGCGGCGAAGAGGGCGGTGCTGGCGAGAAGAAGACGTTTCATGACGGATCGAACCCCTGGATAAATGCGGCAAACTTGAGGGATGTAATAACATAACATTTCTACAGGTCCAGAGGCTCGCACTCACATGACAAAATGATTATGTTCCGGACCGTAATGAGTGACTCGCACGCATACGCCGAAACCCTCGCCCACGCGGAGCGCGTCTGCGCCGACCGGGGCGAACGGCTGACCCCGCTGCGCCGGCATGTGCTGGAGCTGGTGGCCCGGTCCGACGGGCCGGTGAAGGCGTATGACCTTCTGGACCAGATGAAGACCGGCCCCGGCGCGGCCAAGCCGCCCACGGTTTACCGGGCGCTGGACTTCCTGATGCGGCTGGGCCTGATCCATCGGGTCGAGGCGCTGAAATCCTTCATCGCCTGCGCCCATGATCACGGGCACGAGGAAAGCGCGGAGCTTTATATCTGCGAATCCTGCGGCCGCGTGGACGAGCAGGATCACCCGGACGCCGACCCCAGCCCGCCTTCGGGCTTTGCCGTTTCCAGATCGGTGATCGAGCATTACGGGCAGTGCGGCGACTGCGTTAACGACCGCTGAACGCGCGTTTAAGCGTTCCTACACCCGTTCCTGATAACCTCCATTTTAATCAAAAGCCCCGCGCTTTGAATGCGGGCGTGATGGTGGAGGTTCGCTATGCCGACGATCAGTTTCCCCCAGATGCGGGCGCTGGCGCTTGATCCGGTCCAGGAAAGGATCGATTTCTTCCTGTCCGCGGTTCACGAACTGGGCTTTGGCGCGGTCATGCAGGCCCGCAATACAGAAGAAGCCCGCGATCAGGTCTTCTTCAATCCCGCCCAGTTCATCGTCATGGGCGCCGAGCTGAAACCCTGGCCGGCCGAGCGTTTCGTCGCCGCCGTGCTGGAGGAGGCCCGCACGCCGCCCGCCATCATCGTGGTCGGCAACGGACAGATCGAGAACCGCCGCGCCCTGATAGAGGCCGGGGCCAGCGTCGTGCTGAGCGCGCCGCTGTCGCGCCAGAAACTGCTCAACGCCTTCATCGCCGCGGCCAGCAAGATCCACATGAATTGCGCGCCGCAGGCCGCCCATCGCCGCGCCCTGCGCCAGGGCCTGATTTGATCCGCTGACCGCCTCTCCGTAAGACTGAATCCTTAGCAGCGCCGAATCGTTTGCGGCGGCGCTTTTCGCGGCGAGAGGCATCGACAGTCATGCGGGAAGTCTGGCGCGGTTACGCCGCGGCGTGGGAATGCGACGAGCTTGGCCATCTGAACGTCGCCCATTATCTCGCCAAGGCCATGGAGGGCGTGGCGGGCTTCGCCATCGATCTTGGCCTGACCGACGCCTTTACCGACAAGGCCTTCTCCACGGTCCGGCCCCGCGAAATCCATATCCGGTTTCTAAAGGAATGCCGCCCGGGCACGCCGCTCTCCGCCTTTGCGGGAGTGTATGAGATCGGCGGGGACGGCGCGGGCGTCTATATGGAGCTGCGTCACTCGGCCACCGGCGAGGTTTCCGCCGCCTTCCGCTTCACGCTGAACCATATCTCCGTCCGGACGGGCGAGCGCTTCAGCTGGCGCGCCGACACGCTGGACCAGCTGGACGCGGCGAAAATCGAACCGCCGGCGGCCACCGCCCCGCGCGGCGTCGATCTGGCCGTTCCCGCGGAAACCGATGTCAGCGCCGCCCGCGCCGACGCGCTGGGCATGGACATGATCGGCCGCGGCGTGATCGAGCCGCACGAATGCACGGTTTTCGGCTGGTACCGCCCGGCCACGGTGATCTCCCGCATCTCCAGCTCCGTGACCAATTTCTCGCGCGGTTTTCCGGAAGAGTCCGCGCAGGCCGCGGGCGAAGCGGACGGGCCGCGCCTGGGATCGGCCCTGATGGAGGCCCGTATGGTGTTCCGCGGCTGGCCGCGCGCAGGGTCGGCCTATGTCATCCGCACCGGCGTGGTGGAGGCGGGCGATCGCGTGCGCCGCCTGGTCCATTGGGTGCTGGATCCGGTGACGGGCCGCCCCTGGGCCTCGATGGAAGGCGTGGCGATGCTGATGGATCTGGACGCGCGCAAGGCGGTGGTCCCGGCGCCGGACATGCAGCAGAAACTGCGCGAATCGGTGATCGCGGACCTACGCGTCTAGCGCCGCCTCCAGCGCCGCGCGCGGCAGCTCCGGCGCCGATAGCGGGAACATGTGATTGCGGCCTTCCAGCCGTGTGACCTCGGCTTCCGGCCGGAAACGGCGAATGCGCCATTCCACGGTCGGCGGCGTCGGGCTGTCCTGTTCCGCCAGCAACACCCAGAGCGGCGCCTCGATGCGCCGCACCGCCCCCAGCACGTCATGTTTGTGCGCCAGATAGGTGCGGGCCTCCCAGTCACGCGGACAGGCCAGCGTCACCCCGCCCTCCGTGTCGACGAACCCGTCCTCGACATAGTCTTCCAGCGCCTGTTCCGGCCATCCGGCGAAGGTGGATTTCAGCCGATAGGCCTCCACCGCCGCCGCCTTTGACTCGAAGAATGTCCGCCGCCGGCTGGTGGCGCGATAGGGCGCGATGAAGCGGGCGAACATCCGCCGCAGAAAGGCGTTCTGCGACAGCGCGGCGATGGCCGGGGGCAGCACGGGCGGGTCCAGCGCCACCACCGATTTCACCAGGTCGGGGCGCTCCCCCGCCAGCAACAGCGTCGCCGTCGCGCCCAGCGAATGGCCGGCCAGCGCCACCGGCGCCTCCGCGGAAGCCTCCAGCGCCGCGATCACGTCATTCTTGTAGATGTGGAAATTGCGCAGCCGCTCATAGTCCAGAGGCAGGTTCGTCTTGCCGTGGCCGCGCAGGTCCAGCGCCCGGATGCGCGCGCGCTCCGCCAGCGGCCCCAGCATGTGGCGGTAGGTCCGCGCGTTGAAGCCCGCCGCGTGCAGGAAGACCAGCTCCACCGGCCAGTCGGCGGGGCCGGCCTCATAGCCGTGCAATGTCCCGCCGGGGACGGCGATCTCGATTTCCTTGAACTCGGGCTCGCTCATAGGCGCGTCGGCGGCTTGATTTCAGCGCGCCGGACGGCGCAAGGAAGGGCGTGTAAAGTGACATAGCAAACCGCACGGGATGGGAAAGCCATGCGTCAGCACCGCGACGAAATCAGCCTGCGCACAGAGGGCCGCCGCCTGACCGAAATCACACGCCGGATCGACGGGTTTACGGAGGATTCGGGCATCGCCAACGGCCTTCTGACCGCGTTCTGCCGCCACACCACGGCCAGCCTGCTGATTCAGGAAAACGCCGACCCGGACGTGCAGCTGGACCTGATGGACGCTTTTGCCCGGCTGGCGCCCGAAGGGGCGGACTGGCGGCACGGGGCGGAGGGCGCAGACGACATGCCCGGCCATGTGAAGGCGGCGCTGGCCCCGGCCTCGCTCTCCATCCCCATTATTGACGGCGCGCTGGCTCTAGGGACGTGGCAGGGCGTGTACCTGGCGGAATGGCGCGCGGCGGGGCGGCAGCGCCGCGTCCTGCTGCACGCAATCGGGGACTGAGGGCGGCCTAGAGCCGGGCCATCATCTGGCGGATCAGGGCGGCCAGCCCGTCGCCCGGCGACATGCCCAGCGCCTGCTCGTAACGCTGGCGCGCCTCGCCGGCATTGCCCGCGTCCTGCGCAATCGCGCCCAGACCGGCCACGGCCTCCGCGGAATAGGGATCAAAGGTCAGGATGCGGTTGTACAGCTCCCGCGCCTCCGCCGTTTCCCCGGCGCGAGCGCGGCAGGCGGCCAGACGCATCACGGCCTGCATGTTCCAGGAATCGGCCGCCGATTCCTGCTCCGCCCGCTGGCATGCGGCCGGGTCCAGACGCGCCGCGAAGAAGCTAATCGCCTCGCCCGACGGCGTGTCGCCGCCGCGCGATCCGGCCTGTTCCGGCGCTTGCGGGGCCGCCTCGGCGGCGGCCGT
Organism: Euryhalocaulis sp.; assembly: GCF_013911995.1. NCBI lineage: Bacteria > Pseudomonadati > Pseudomonadota > Alphaproteobacteria > Maricaulales > Maricaulaceae > Euryhalocaulis > Euryhalocaulis sp. Next base: position 4,801 of record NZ_JACESD010000012.1, on the reverse strand, counting down.
TTGCGTTTCGCCTTCGGCCGGAGCCTCGTCCGTTTCAGCGTCCGCTGCGGCGTCTTCTTCGGCCTCGCCCGCTTCAAGGGCGGCCATCGCGGAGTTTCGATCTTCCGGGTTGGGGATCGGGTCCATGGTCAGGCGCACCGGACCGGACCGTTCCGCCTCTTCCCCGTCAGGTGTTCCGCTATCCGCCGTCCCGGCGGCTTCAGCAACGGCTTCGCCGCCCGACAGCGTCACGGTCAGCAGCACCGCGTTTTCGTATAATTGGGCATTGGCGTCGCCCGCCGCGCCGTCGAACCGGATTTCAAAGTCCGGCCCCGGCGAAATCGTGATTCCGGTCACCGGCGAGCCCGCGGGCGGGGCGATCTCGCCCGGCGCCGCCGATGCGCCGCGCGTGGTCAGCCGCACCGCGCCCCCGGCCCGGCTGGCGGTCGCCAGCGTGGGCTGGCCGTCAAAGGAAATCAGCACGCGCGCCGTATCCCCGTCCCGCGCGGCGGTCACTTCCGTGATGTCCGCGGCGGCGATGGCGGGGGCAAAGGCAATGAGGCAGGCAAGAAGGGCGGCGCGTTTCATGGTCACAGTCATGGGGTGATTCGGCGGGTAAAATCTTGTCGGTCGCGCTTTTCCTATCCACCGCCCGTTAAGATTCATTAACCATGGCGCTGTGAAACTGCGCCGGTTATGAGCGGCGATTCGCATCTGACCTTCCATGAATTCTTTGCCGGCGGCGGCATGGCGCGGCTGGGCCTGGGCCCGGCCTGGCGCTGCGTCACGGCCAATGATTTCGACGCCAAGAAGTGTGCCGCCTATCGCGCCAATTTCGGCGGCGATCACCTGATCGAGGGCGACGTGGCGCAACTGACCGCCGGCGATCTGCCGGGGGAAGCCGATCTGGCCTGGGCCAGCTTCCCCTGTCAGGACCTGTCTCTGGCGGGCCTGCGCGGCGGTCTGAAGAGCGAACGCTCCGGAGCGTTCTTTGCGTTCTGGAACCTGATGCAGGATTTGCGGAAACAGGAGCGCGGCCCCCGCCTGATCGTTCTGGAGAATGTCTCCGGCCTGTTGAATTCCCGGAAGGGAGAGGATTTCGCCGCGCTGTGCGCCGCGCTGGCCGAGGGCGGCTATCGCGTCGGCGCGCTGGAGATCGACGCCATTCGCTTCCTGCCGCAATCGCGCCCGCGCCTGTTCGTGGTGGCGCAGCGCGCCGATTTGCCGCTGGACCCGGCCCTGATCGACCCCAATGCGCGCCTGACCATTCCCACCGTTTTCCAGACCCCGGCGGTGCAGCGCGCCGCCCGCGCCCTGCCCGAACCGGCAAAATCGGCCTGGGTGAACTGGCGCCTGCCCGAACCGCCGGACCGCGAGACGCAGCTGGCCGATATCGTGGAGCGCGGGGCCAATGACTGGTTCAATCGCGCCGATACCGACCGTATTCTGGAAATGATGAGCGCGGCCCATATCGCCCGCGTCTGGGAGCGGCAGGAGGCGGGCGGCGTCCATGTCGGCGCGCTCTACCGCCGCACCCGCAATTTCAACGGCAAGCGCGTGCAGCGCGCGGAGGTCCGTTTCGACGGCGTGGCCGGATGCCTTCGCACGCCCGGCGGCGGGTCTTCACGCCAGTTCATCATGGTCATCAAGGACGGCAAGGTCGGGGTGCGCCGCATGAGCGCCCGCGAATCCGCCCGCCTGATGGGCCTGCCCGAAGATTATGTCCTTCCGGGCTCGGACACCGCCGCCCTGCACGTCACCGGGGACGGCGTCGCCGTGCCGGTCGTCGCATGGCTGGCCGAACACCTGCTGACGCCGCTTCTCACCGGCTCTGAAATTCGCGTCGCCGCCTGATCAAAGCGCGTTACATTTGCGCCTGATGGATGTCGACGCGCCCCTTCCCGAACCCTTTGCCGGCTGGTTCGCCAGCCGCGGCTGGGCGCCCCGGCGACACCAGCTCGAACTCCTCGACCTCGCGCGTCAGGGCAAGGATGTCCTTCTCACCGCCCCGACCGGCGGCGGCAAGACGCTGGCCGGCTTCCTGCCGAGCCTGATTGATCTCGCCGGAACCGCCACGGGCGGGAAGCAGCGCCCCCACAGGCTCCACACCCTCTATGTCTCCCCGTTGAAGGCGCTGGCCGTCGACGTCGCCCGCAACCTCACCATCCCGGCGGAGGAAATGGGCCTCGACCTTCGCGTGGAAACCCGCACCGGCGATACGCCGCCCTCCCGCCGCCAGCGCCAGCGCATCAACCCGCCGGACATCCTGCTGACCACGCCCGAGCAGATTGCCCTGTTCTGCGCCTCACCCAACGCCGAGACCTTCTTCCGCGACCTGAAAGCCATCGTGATCGACGAGATTCATGCGCTGGCCCCGTCCAAGCGCGGCGATCTTCTGGCGCTGGGCCTGTCCGCCATCCATCGCTGGGCGCCGGCGGCGCGGCGAGTCGGCCTCTCCGCGACGGTGCGCGATCCGCACGCCTATGCCCGATGGCTGAGCCCGCAAACGCCGGACGAGGAGCGCATGGCCGAGCTGGTCACGGGCGATCCCGGCCGCCCGCCCGAAATCGACGTGCTGATCAGCGAGAACCGCGTCCCGTGGTCCGGCCACACCGGCGCGCACGCGATGAAGGAGGTGTATCAGGCGATCAAAAGCGCCCGCACCGCCATCGTCTTCGTGAACACCCGCGCGCAGGCGGAGCTGACCTTCCACTGGCTGTGGGACATCAATGAGGACGGCCTGCCCATCGCCCTGCACCACGGCTCGCTGGACGTCGGCCAGCGGCGGAAGGTGGAAGCGGCAATGGCGGAGGGCAGGCTTCGCGCGGTGGTCGCCACCTCTACGCTCGACATGGGCATCGACTGGGGCGATGTGGATCTGGTGCTGCAGATGGGCGCGCCCAAGGGCTCGTCCCGTCTGCTGCAAAGGATCGGCCGCGCCAATCACCGGCTGGACGATCCCTCGCGCGCCGTGCTGGTGCCCTATAACCGGTTCGAGGCGCTGGAATGCGACGCCGCACAGGGCGCGGTTTCCGAAGGCGCGCTGGATGGCGAGGTTCCGGGCCGCGGATCGCTCGACATACTGGCCCAGCACGTCATGGGCCGCGCCTGCGGCGAACCGTTCGAGGCGGATGCGCTCTATTCGGAAATCACCACCGCCAGTCCGTACGCGGATCTGACGCGGGAGAGGTTTGGCGAGGTGATGGAGTTCGTCGCGACCGGCGGCTACGCGCTGAAAACCTATGACCGGTTCCGCCGCATCGTGAAGGGCAAGGACGGGCTCTGGCGCGCCCGCAATAACGACATCGCCCAGCGCCACCGCATGAATGTCGGCGCCATCGTGGAGGCGGCGATGCTCAATGTCCGCCTCGCGCGCAAGGGCGGCCGCGCCGGCATGAAGCTGGGCGAGATCGAGGAATGGTTCATCGAACAGCTCGCCCCCGGCGACTCCTTCCTGTTCTCCGGCCAGGTGCTGGAGTTCGTAGGCCTGCGAGAAACCGACGCGCTGGTCGTCCGGTCAAAGGCGGACGCGCCGAAAATCCCGTCATACATGGGCGGCAAGTTTCCCCTCACCACCTACCTCGCCGAGCGGGTGCGCGGCATCATCTCCAGCCGGGAGGACTGGCGGCATCTGCCCGTTCAGGTGCGCGAATGGCTGGAGATTCAGGAAAAACGGTCGCTGATCCCCGAACCCGGCCAGATGCTGGTCGAGACCTTCCCGCGCGCCGACAAGCACTATCTCGTCGCCTACCCGTTCGACGGGCGGCTGGCCCACCAGACGCTGGGCATGTTGCTGACCCGGCGGCTGGAGCGGCTGCGCCTGCGCCCGATGGGGTTTGTCGCCAATGAATACGCGCTGGCGGTCTGGGGCCTGCGCGATCTTTCCGGGGTCGATCTGGACGCCCTGTTCCACCCGGACATGCTGGGCGACGATCTGGACGCCTGGCTGCAGGAAACCCCGCTGATGAAGCGCACCTTCCGCAACTGCGCCGTCATCGCCGGCCTGATCGAGCGCCGCTTCCCGGGGCAGGAAAAGACAGGGCGGCAGGTCACCTTCTCCGCCGACCTCATCTATGACGTCCTGCGCACTCACCAGCCGGATCATATCCTGCTGCAGGCCGCCTATCAGGACGCCGCCTCCGGCCTTCTCGACATTCGCCGCCTGTCAGACGCGCTGGCCCGCATCCGCGGCCATATCGTTCACCAGACGCTGAAAAAGGTCTCCCCGCTCGCCGTTCCCGTGATGATGGAAATCGGCCGCGAATCCGTCTTCGGCGAAGCCAATGAGGCGCTGCTGGCCGAAGTCTCGGAAAGCCTGATCGAGGATGCGACCGGTTAGTTCCGATAGCTGATTTCGTCGATCCGCCACGCCAGCTGGTCCTCGCTAGCGCCGGGAACATTGTTGGCGCGGCGCAGCGTGGCGGTTCCGCGGCGGTTGAATTCCTCATCCGTGGCGGCGAGGCGGCCATAGAGCTGCACCGGGACTTCGACATAGAGCGTCCCGGCCGCGCCCTCGATGCGGCCCGGCGCGCCAATATTGGCGTGCACTTCCGAATAGGCGCTGAAGCGGTCGGCGAAGTCTGCCGCGCTTTCGCCGCTGGCGTCGCCGCGACCGGACCACAGCACATAGGCCTCGTCATATTTCGCCTGTTCGATCAGGGCGAAATAGGTTTGCAACACCTGTCCCGCGCCCTGCGCGCTGTCAGGCGAGATCGGGCCTTCCTCCACGGGCGTCCGGTCATCGGGCAGGCCGCCCGGCTCACCCGGGGCGGGCGGGGTCAGCGCGGCTGAAGTCTCATCCGGGGGCGGCCCGTCATCGGCG
>NZ_JACESD010000011.1:0-62311 GCF_013911995.1 Euryhalocaulis sp. | reverse complement strand
GTCATGAGGTTTCCGGGCGCTGTTCAGAAGAAATGAAAGCGCAGCCTGCAACCTCAAGCCCGGTTCAGATCAAGAGGGGCCAAAGAAAAAAAACGTCCCTAGCCTTCCGACATGCAGGCGGCGGGCGCGGTGACCATGATCATGCTGGCGGCCGTCGCCTCCGACACGCTGAGATCGCGCTGCAGGCCGTCCGCGCGGTCATTATCGCCCGACAGGCTGGCGGCGAGGAAGTCATAGGCGTCGTCGGAGAGGTCGCCGGCGGCCTTGCGCTCGATACAGGCGCAGACGCCCTCGCCCAGTCCCAGATTGTCTTCGCAGGCCGTGGCGATGGGACCGGCGGGCGTGCCCTTGGTAACGGTGTCGCAGGCGGCGAGCGCGAAGGCGGCCAGAGCGGCGGCGGCAAGTATTCGGGTCATGGCGGCTTCCCCCTTGGAAATATCGAGTGGCTGGAGAAGCTCTCCGGGCCGGGTTTGGTTCCCGTGACGTCCCTCGCCCCGCAAGGGGGAGAGGGTTTTGAGCGCCCAAGGCGCGTAAGCGGCTTGGCTTTGCGCGAAAGGGAGAGGGGGTCCTGGGAGGGTTGCGCGTAGTCGTCTGACCACCCCTCTCCCATTCAGTCATCCAAAGCCCTTCGGCCTTTGGGACTTCATTGCCCTCTCCCCTTCTTAAGGGGCGAGGGTGAAATAGCTCTGGCTCCGCGCGGAAAAATCCGGCGGAGGGATGGGGGGGTGCGGCGCGCTATCCGTGAAGGCGCAACATGCCGTTCAAGGATAGAAGGCATTGCATGCGGGTGCGTCTTACGAAAGAGCGCGCCGCGCGGCGTCTGTTCCTGCCTGACCGGCTGGGTTTGCGGCCGTTTTCCTCCGCAGTTCCCGGCGACAGGCCGGAAACGGTATGCGGAAGGTCAAATCCGCCCCGGCTCCGGCGCCGCATCCGACCGTCCCTTGATGACCAGCTAGCAAGGCCCCTCATGACGGCGAACAGGGAGGATTATGGGGGCGGCGCGGACCCGGTCTGATATTTTGTGGTTTGTCCCCCTATTTTGTCATCCCGCACAAGGCGGAGCCGCGATGCGGGATCCAGGCAAAGCTTGCGCTCTTGTCCGCCTGGATCCTTAAATCAAGTCCGGGATGACAATGGTGGGTGACGAGGAGGGCGCGTTGCCTTCTGTGACGGCCCTTCGAGACGCCGCGCCTGAAGGCGCGGCTCCTCAGGGGAAGACTTATGCTGAGGGTAGCGGTTATTACCGTTCAGCTGACCCAGACCCAAGCCTGAGGAGCCCGTCAGGGCGTCTCGAAGGCGGGGTTCAGAAGACGAAACTTCCTCCGGAAATTCGCGAAACTGTCCCCTAGAAACCGCTCTCCGGTGTCAACGCTGGAGAGCGTTAGCCCTGTTTCCCAAGAGAATATTTTTTATTGAAGGCCTTCTGACATTTCGGCGGTTGTTCTTCCCTAGGTTTATGCGGGGCCATCAACCAGCAAGCCGACAAAGTCTCTTCGGTATTGTTCCAGTCAGTCCTTCTCGCAGCGTTCCGAAATTTCTTGAGACAGACCTCTCTCCTAGCGATCCGGAATTCATTTATTGCGTCCAGATCCGGTGACTCCCCGCTCAGACCTGCATCCAGCGCTTCGGGGCTAAATGCTGTCGATGGGCTCAATGGGTCCACATAAAGAGCAAAGCATTGCGGGCGGGTATGCGCTAAAAAACCCCACCAGAACGGCGCGTTCCCGTGCAGAGCCGTCTGCTTTAACGCGAAAAACGTGGAAGAACGAAACGCACCTATCTCCGCATGGAGGCCGCCCTCCGTAGCGAACGTCTGCAAAGTATCTTCGAGGTTCCCAGAAAGTCTTTCGTTTTCTCCACCAAAGGCTTCACGAATGGCGTCTGCACAGACGTCATTCTGCAAGCTATCTCGCGCATCAATCGCGGCCGCTCGATATGAAGCAGCAAGTCCGGCAAGAATATAACGTGCAGCGGCGTCGCAATCGCCAGATTGGATTGCTGCGGCATAGCGCTTATCCCACTCCTCGTGAGGGCCGGTATGCTGCAGAGCAATAGCGAAACCTGCTGCGTAAACGAGAACCCAGAGGAGGATGCATGCCGCGACTACAGTCGCGAGAAACGCTCCGCTTAGTCGCAGTATGAATCGCCAATCAAAGATAACTAGAACCCGCTCTCCGCGATATCCACGCCGCCGTCGATGACCAGGGTCTGGCCGGTCATGAAGGCGCCGGCGGGGGAGGCGAGGAAGACGGCGGCGCCGGCGATCTCGTCCGGCATGCCGATGCGCTTGAGCGGGGCCTTGGAGGTGACCTGTTTGAGGATCTCGGGGTTTTCCCACAGGGCGCGGGCGAAATCGGTCTTGATGAGGCCGGGCGCGATGGCGTTGGCGCGCACGCCTTTGGGGCCGAATTCGGAGGCGATATTGCGGGCGAGCTGCATGTCGGCGGCCTTGGAGATGCCATAAGTGCCGATGACCGAGGAGCCCTGAACGCCGGTGATCGAGGAGATGATGACGATGGCGCCCTCGCCGCGCTCCGCCATTTCGGGCAGCACCATCTGGCTGAGCCAGTGATTGGACTTGATATTGTTGGAGAGGACCTTGTCGAAGGCCTCGTCGTCGATTTCCAGCATCGAGCCGAAATGCGGGTTGGAGGCGGCGTTGCAGACCAGAATGTCGATCTTGCCCCACTTGGCGCGGGTCTCGTCCACAAGGCGCTGGAGGGCGTCCTTGTCCGAAATATTGGCCGGGATGGCGATGGCGGCTTCGCGGCCCTCTTTTTCGTTGATGGCGTCGACCACTTCCTGACAGGCGGGCGCCTTGCGGGAAGAGACGACGACATTGGCGCCGGCGGCGGCCATCTGTTCAACGATGGCGCGGCCAATGCCGCGGGAAGAGCCGGTGACGACGGCGACTTTGCCGGAAAGATCGAAAAGACTGGACGCGGACAAGGGCGGCCTCCCCATTTTTCTTGATTGGCTGTTCGTGTTGCGCCGCACCCTAAACCGCATGGGGGCGCTGACAAGAGAATATGGTTAACGCTCTATAAAGCAGGGCATGGGACAAGCGTGGCAGAGTCCTGTTCATCACACGGAATCCGCCGATGCCGCGCCTGATCGATATTCTGCTGACCCTGACCTATTCGATGGCGTGCTGCGTGGGCGCGCTGGCCCTGATGCGGATTTTCGGGGTGCCGCCGGTGGGCACGATGATCGTGGCGGCGGCGGGCATATTGCTGTGCCTGCAGCTTCATCTGGCCGGGTCCAGCAACAGTTTCCGCCATGACGTGCGCAAGGATATCGCCAAGCTGCGCAAGGAGCAGACGCGGCTGGAGAAGGCGGCGACGGAAACCGCGGCGCGCCTGAAGGAAATCACCGAGGATTTCGCGGTGCGCGGCGAGGAGCGCGAGCGCGCGCTGGTCAGCGAGATGAAAGTTATAGAGACGCTGATCGAGCGCATGGGCGAGCGGATGCCGGCGGGCGGGGCCGCGCGGCGCCCGGCGAGCGGCGGGGCGCCGAATGAGGATATGCTGTCCGTAGTGCGCGAGGCGCTGCAGGAGAACCGGGTGGATCTGTATCTGCAGCCCATCGTCTCGCTGCCGCAGCGCCGGGTTTCCTTCTATGAGAGCTATACGCGGCTGCGCGATGCGTCGGGCCGGGTGGTGATGCCGGGCGAATTCCTGAAGGTGGCCATGGATGCGGGCCTGATGACGGCCATCGACAATCTGCTGCTGTTCCGCTGCGTGCAGATCGTGCGGCGGCTTTCGGCCAAGGACCGCCAGACGGGGGTGTTCTGCAACCTGTCCCCGGAATCGCTGGAAGACCCGGATTTCTTCCCGCAATTCATGGATTTCATGCGGCAGAATTCCGACCTTTCCAGCTCCCTGATCTTCGAGATCGGGCAGGATTCCTTCCTGCGGCGCAGCCCGGAGGCGGCGCGCAACATGGCGCGGCTGGCCGATTTCGGCTTCCGCTTCTCCATCGACCACGCCACGGACCTGTCCGCCGACTTTGCCGACATGCGCCGGGCCGGCGTGAAATTCTTCAAGGTGCCGGGCGAGATCCTGGTCGAGCGCCTGCTGGGCGGGGCGGAGATGATGGACGTGTCGCCGGAAGACTATGTCGGCCACCTGGCGCGCTTCGGCATCGAGCTGATCGCCGAGAAGATCGAGACCGAGGCCACGGTCGTGGAAATCCTCGACCTCGACGCCGCGTTCGGCCAGGGGCATCTGTTCGGCGAGCCGCGCCCGATCCGCGAGGACGCGCTGACCGAGACCCACGCCCCCATCGCCACGCCGACCCATGCCGATATTCCGCGCGCGGCGGCGATGCACTGACCCGCATTGATATTGTCATGCGGGGCGGCTAACCCGCCCCCATGAGCCTTCCCCGACCCCTGCCCCGGCTTCGAGACGTTGCGGGCGATTACGACGCCCTGATGTGCGACATCTGGGGCGTGATCCATAATGGCCGCGACGTGTTTGATGAGGCGATCGAGGCGATCCGCCGGTTTCAGGAAACGCGGGGGCCGGTGGCGCTGATCTCCAACTCTCCGCGCCCGTCTTCGGAAATCCCGGCGCAGTTCGCGCAGCTGGGCGCGCCACGCGATATCAGCGACCTGATCGTGACCTCCGGCGACGCCACGCAGGACGAGCTGAAACATCGCGCGCCCGGGCCGGCCTACAAGCTGGGCCCGGCGCGGGACGAGCCGATCTATGACGGCACCGGGCTGGACTTTGCCGGGATCGACAAGGCGGCGTTCATCTCCTGCACCGGGCTGGTGGACGATGCGACCGAGGGGCCGGAGGATTACCGCGAACTGCTGAGCCGCGCGGCGGAGCGGGGCCTGCCCATGGTGTGCGCCAATCCCGACATCGTGGTGCAGCGCGGCGATGCCACGATCTGGTGCGCGGGGGCGCTGGCGCAGCTCTATGAAAAGCTGGGCGGCGAAGTGGTTCTGGCCGGCAAGCCGCATGAGGCGATCTATCGCCTGACCTTCGAGCGGCTGAACGAAACGGCGGGGCGCGCCGTGCCGCGGGAGCGGATCCTGGCCATCGGCGACAGCCTGGGCAACGACATCGCCGGGGCGAACGGGCAGGGCGTGGACGCGCTGTTCATCGGCGGGGGAATCCACGGCGCGGAAGTCAGCAGCGCGGCGGGCGTAGATATCGACGCGCTGGACCGCAAACTGAAAGAGCGCGGGCTGACCGCGCGCTATGCGGCGGCGGCGCTGGCCTGGTAGGGCGGCGCCGCTTCATTGCGCCGCGCGCGGGCTGCGTTAAAACACCGCCCCAGCCGCAGCAATTTGAAAAGCCGGCGAGTCATAACGCCGATGCTTTAAGAGGGGGACGCGCCTTGGAGCAGCCCGAGTACAAATATCTGGAAGACCTGGAAGTCGGCCAGACGGCCGAGTGGGACGCGCTGGTCGACGAAAAGGCTGTGAACGCCTTCGCCGAGCTGACCGGCGACCGCAACCCGGTCCATGTCGACGAGGAATACGCCAAAACCACCGTTTACGGCACGCGCATCGCGCACGGGGCGCTGACGGCCTCCTATATCTCCGCCGTTCTGGGCAATATCCTACCCGGACCGGGGGCGATCTTCACGGGGATGGAGCTGCGCTTCCGCCGCCCGGTGCCGGTCGGCTCCGACGTGAAAGCGGTGGCCGAGGTTGCCGAGATCAACGAGAAGACGCGGCGCGTGACCATGAAGGTGAAGTGCCTGGCCAATGGCAAGCCGGCGGTCTCCGGCATCGCGCACGTGGTCGTGCCGCGCCGCGAAGGCTAGAGCGGACCCCGCCGTTGAACGCCGCCGCGATACAGGTTCACCGGGGCTGGACGGGCCTGCCCGATGCGGCGCGCGGATGCGCCGTGGCGCTGGGCAATTTCGACGGCGTCCATAAGGGCCACCGCGCGGTTCTGGCCGCCGCGGCCAAGGAGGGCGCGCCGCTGGCCGCCGCCGTGTTCGACCCGCATCCGCGCCGCTTCTTCGCGCCGGATTCCCCGCCCTTCCGTCTGTCCAGCAACGCCATGCGCGCAGAATTGCTGGACGCGGCGGGCGCGGACCATCTGTTCGCCCTGCCCTTCGACGAGGATTTGCGGGAAACCGCGCCGGAAGCCTTTGCGCGGGACATTCTGAGCGAAGGACTGGGCGCGGTGCGCGTGGCGGTGGGCGAGGATTTCCGCTTCGGAAAGGACCGCGCGGGCGACGTGGCGGCGCTGGAAGCCTTCGGCAGGCAATACGGGTTCGAGGTGGCGGCGGTCGCCCCGGTCGAGGCCGGCGGGGGCGTGGCCTCCTCCACCCGCGTGCGGGACGCGCTCAAGGACGGCGACGTGGCGCTGGCAACCGAAATTCTGGGCCATGACTGGCGGATCGACGGCGAGGTGATCGGCGGCGACAGGCTGGGCCGGGAGCTGGGCTGGCCCACGGCGAATATAGAGATGGGCGACTATCTGCGCCCGTTGCACGGCGTCTATGCCGTGCGCTGCCGCATCGACGGCGAAGAGGCGTGGCGACCGGGCGTGGCGAGCCTCGGCCTGCGCCCGACCGTGGAAGGCAAGGACGAACGCTTCGAGGTTCATTTGTTCGACTTCTCAGGCGATCTCTACGGCAAGCGCGTGGAGACGGCCTTCGCCGGCTTCATCCGCGGGCAGGAAAAGTTCGACTCGGTGGACGCGCTGGTCGCGGAAATGGAGCGCGACGGCGAGAAGGCGCGGGCTTTGCTGAACGCCTAGTGCCTGGTCGTCATGTCGATGACGCTGTGCATCAGGCGGTCGACATGGTCGGCGACGATGTCGCGGGCGGCCTCGTTCTGCTCGTCGGTGAGGTTGGGGGCGTACCACATGGCGACGTCGCGGCGCGTGACCTGGGCCAGACGCTCCATCCATTCCTCGTGATCCCTGGGCGCGGACATCACCACCAGGCGCATCAGGATATGCTCCATCGCGACCACTTGCAGATTGAGGCGGGTGAGCTGGTCGGTGATCTCGACTTTCTTGTCAGCCATGGCGCGGCGCCCCTGTCAGCCGTTTGAAGGCCTGTCAGCTTGCCGGATTCCCGGCGGCTTGGTAATGCCCTTCCACGATGACTGCGTATCGCCTCATTCCGGACTGCATCCGAATTACCCGCCCGGCCCGCTGACTCTTTCGCGGCGCCGGGACGCCTTATACGCTTTGCCTGACAATCTGAGACGTTATTAAGACCGCTATGAGCGACACGCCTGACAATAAAGAGGGCGCGCGGGACTACCGCGACACCCTGTTCCTGCCCAAGACCGATTTTCCCATGCGCGCCGGGCTGCCCAAGAAGGAGCCCGAGTGGCTGCAGCGCTGGGACGACATCAAGCTGTACGAGCGCCAGCGCGAGGAATCGAAGGGACGGCCGCAATTCGTCCTGCATGACGGCCCGCCCTACGCCAATGGGCATATCCATATCGGCACGGCGATGAACAAGATCCTGAAGGATTTTGTCGTCCGCTCGCGCCAGATGGCGGGTTATGACGCGCCCTACGTGCCGGGCTGGGACTGCCACGGCCTGCCAATCGAGTGGAAGGTCGAGGAAGCCTACCGCGCCAAGGGCCAGAACAAGAACGACATCCCGATCAATGAATTCCGCGCCGAGTGCCGCGCCTTCGCCGACAAGTGGCTGGACGTGCAGCGCGAAGAGTTCAAGCGGCTGGGCGTGAACGGCGAATGGGACCGCCCCTACACCACGATGGCGTTCGAGGCCGAGGCCGTGATTGTCGAGGAATTCCTGAAATTCGCGACCTCCGGGATGCTGTATCGCGGCTCCAAGCCGGTGATGTGGTCGCCGGTGGAGCAGACCGCGCTGGCCGAGGCGGAGGTCGAATATCGCGACCATGTCTCGCCCACCATCTGGGTGAAATTCCCGGTGGTGAACGGGCCGGAAGCGGTGGTCGACGCGGACATCATCATCTGGACGACGACGCCCTGGACGATCCCGGCCAACAAGGCGATCTCCTATGCCGACGACATCGCCTATGGCCTCTATGAGGTCACGGCGGTCGACGATTCGGATTTCCAGCCCTGGGCGGCGCCGGGCGACCGCCTGCTGGTCGCCGACAAGCTGTGGGACGAGGTCGCCGCCGCGGCGAAGATCACCGGGTCCACGCGCATTCAGGACGTCGACCCGTCCGGCCTGGAATGCGCCCACCCGTTCCGCGATTATCAGCCGGACGAGGCGCACGGCCACTGGAATTACGCCGTGCCGCTGCTGGAAGGCGATCACGTCACCGACGATGCGGGCACGGGTTTCGTGCACACCGCGCCGGGACATGGTCAGGAGGACTACGCCGTCTGGCGCGCCCACGGCCATCACGAGATCCCGCAGACGGTCGGCCCGGACGGGCGGTTCTATGACAGCGTGCCGCTGTTCGGGGGCGACGAGATCATCCGCACCGAGGGCAAGAAGACCGGCCAGTTCGGCCGCGCCAATGACAATATCATCAAGGCGCTGATCGAGGCGGGCCGCCTGCTGGCGCGCGGACGGATGGAGCATTCCTATCCCCATTCCTGGCGCTCCAAGGCGCCGGTGCTGTTCCGCAATACCGAGCAGTGGTTCATCGCGCTGGATGACGAGCATGGCCTGCGCGAGAAGGCGCTGGAGGCGATCGGCGCCACGAAATGGACGCCGAAACAGGCCGAGAACCGCATCACCGCGATGGTCGAGGACCGGCCCGACTGGCTGATCTCCCGCCAGCGGGCGTGGGGCGTGCCGCTGACCCTGTTCGTGCACAAGGATAACGGCCAGTATTTGCGCGATCCTGACGTCAATGAACGCATCCTGGACGCGGTGCGCGCGGGCGGCGCGGACGCCTGGTTCGACACCTCGCCGGCGGAGTTCCTGGGCGACGCCTATAACGCCACCGAATGGGAGAAGGTGACCGACATCCTGGACGTGTGGTTCGATTCCGGATCCACCCACGCTTTCGTGCTGAAGCCGTGGGGCCTGAAATGGCCGGCGGACCTGTATCTGGAAGGCTCCGACCAGCATCGCGGCTGGTTCCAGTCCTCGCTGCTGGAATCGTCCGGCACGCGCGGGCGCGCGCCCTATGATGCGGTGCTGACGCATGGCTTCGTGATGGACGGCGAAGGGCGCAAGATGTCCAAGTCGCTGGGCAATGTGATCGCGCCGGAGGAAGTGGCGAAACAGTATGGCGCGGAAATCCTGCGCGTCTGGGTCGCCTTCTCCGACTTTACCGACGATCTGCGCATCGGGCCGGAGATCATCCAGTCGGCGGCCGATTCCTACCGCAAGCTGCGCAACACGCTGCGCTATCTGATCGGCGGTCTGGACGGGTTCGAGCAGTCCGAGCGCGTGGCGCGGGACGAGATGCCGGCGCTGGACCGCTGGGTCCTGCACCGTCTCTCGGAGCTGGATGGGACGGTGCGCGAGGCCTATGCGGCCTATGACTACAAGCGCGCCTTCTCCGCCCTGTTCAATTTCTGCACCATCGACCTTTCGGCCTTCTATCTGGATGTCCGCAAGGACGCGCTTTATTGCGATCCGCTGGATTCGGTCCGCCGCCGCGCCTGCCGCACGGTGATGGACGCGGTGTTCGACCGGCTGAGCGCGTGGCTGGCGCCGCTGATGCCGTTCACGATGGAGGAAGTCTGGCTGTCCCGCTTCCCGAGCGAGGACGACAGCGTGCATCTGCGCCTGTTCCCCGAGACTCCGGACGGCTGGCGCGATGAGGCGCTGGCCGAAGACTGGAAGCTGTTGCGCCGGATGCGGCGCGTGGTGACCGGGGCGCTGGAGGTGGAGCGGCGCGAGAAACGCATCGGCGCATCGCTGGAAGCCGCGCCGACCGTGCATATCGCCGACAAGGCCTATCTGGACGCCATCGAGCGCCAGCGCGGCGAGGCGGGCGCGGACGCCTTCCTGGCCGATCTGTTCATCACCTCTCAGGCGAAGCTGAGCGAAAAGGCCGCGCCAGAAGAGGCGTGGCGCGACCCGGAAGAAACGGCGGACATCGCCGTGGTTCCGGGCAAGGCCGAGGGCGTGAAATGCCAGCGGTCATGGAAATATTTCGACCCCTCCACCGCGGAGCCGGACTATCCGGACATCACGCCGCGCGACGCCGAGGCGGTGCGGGAATGGGACGCGGCCCATGGATAGGATCAAGCCCCCGATGCTGGGCGGGCTTATCGCCGCGGCCATCATTATCGCCGACCAGATCGTGAAGATGTGGATCCTGTATGGCATCCAGCTTCCCATCCGCCGCACGATCGAGGTGCTGCCGTTTTTCAGCCTGACCATGGTGGAAAACCGGGGCGTGAGCTTTGGCATGTTCCAGGCCGACGGGATTGGCCGCTGGCTGCTGTCCGCGTTCGCGCTGGGCGTCGCCGCCATGCTGGCCTGGTGGCTGCGCCAGACGGAGCGGCGGACGCTGGCGCTGGGGCTGGGGCTGGTTATCGGCGGGGCGATCGGAAACCTGATCGACCGCGTGACGCGCGGCTACGTGATCGATTTCTTCGACTTTTCCGACCTTTATTTCCCTTACGTCTTCAATGTGGCGGACGCCGCGATCTCTATCGGCGTCGCCTTTCTTCTGCTGGATTTCGTGCTCAATAATGACGAGACGGAAAAGAAGGCCTGAAACCTCTCTTGGCCGCACCCGCCGATCTCGGCTAGAACACCGGACGACTTAATTCTGCAAGGCCGCTGATATGAAACGCTTCCTGCTTCTCCTTCCCGCCCTCGCCCTGGCGCTGCCGGGCTGTTCGAGCCTGTCCCGGGCCGTCGGCGGCGGCAAGGCCAAGCCCGACGAGTTCGCAGTGGTCACCAAGCCGCCGCTGGTGGTGCCGCCGGAATATAATCTGCAGCCGCCGCGTCCGGGCGAAACGCGCGAACAGGCGACCAACCAGCAGGCGCAAACCGCGCTGCTGGGCGCGCAGAGCGTGGCCGACGCCTCCGACGCCGAGCAGGCGCTGGTGGCGCAGGCGGGCGGGCTTTCGACCGACAACTCCGTGCGGGTCGAGCTGGACCGCGAGGTTTCCGGCATCACCTACAAGCAGCGCAGCTTTGCCGACCGCATCCTGTTCTGGCGCGGCAATGGCGCAAGCGGCGACACGACCGCGCTGGATTCCGAGGAAGAAGCCGAACGTCTTGAGAAAATCACCGAGGCGACGGGCGGCGGCGAGGTCGAAATCGAGCGCCGGCGCGGCGTGGTTTCCAAACTGCCGGGCCTCTAGGATTCATCTGACAACAATTTCTGTGGGCGGCGCGGCGCGCCGCCCTTGATCGAATCGCGGCGCGGATCGACGCTTCCGCCCTTATGACGATTCGCCGTCTCCCCCTTGAAACCGTCAACCGCATCGCGGCGGGCGAGGTTATCGAACGCCCCGCCAGCGTGGTGAAAGAGCTGGTCGAGAACGCGCTGGACGCCGGCGCGCGCCGTATCGAGGTGCGGATAGAGGGCGGCGGAACGCGCCTGATACAGGTCAATGATGACGGACGCGGGATGAGCGCCGAGGAACTGCCGCTGGCGCTGGAGCGCCATGCGACCTCCAAACTCTCGCCCGACGAGGAAGGGCGCTATGACCTTCTGGCCATAGGCTCGCTGGGGTTCCGGGGCGAGGCTCTGCCCTCCATCGGCTCCATCGCGCGGCTGGCGATCACCTCGCAATCCGCCGATCTGGGCGAGGCGTGGCGGCTGGAGATTGACGGCGGGGAAATGCGGCCGGTGAAACCGGCCTCGACGCTGGGTCATTCGGGAACGCGCGTGGAGGTGCGGGACCTGTTCTACGCCACGCCCGCGCGCCTGAAATTTCTCAAGACCGAACGCTCCGAGACCATGGCGGTCACGGACGTTGTGCGGCAACTGGCCATGACGCGGGCCGATGCGGGCTTCACCCTGAACGTTAATGGCCGCTCCACCCTCTCCCTCAATCCGGAGAAAAGCGACGACGAGGCCGGGCGCAAGGCGCGGCTGGCGGCGATCCTGGGCCGGGAGTTCGGGGACAATACGCTGGAGATCGACGCCGAGCGGGAGGGCGCGCGGGTGACCGGGTTTGCCGCCGTGCCGACCTTCAGCCGCGGTTCGTCCCGGCATCAATATCTGTTCGTGAACGGGCGGCCGGTGAAGGACCGGATGCTGAACGGCGTGGTGCGCGCCGCCTATCAGGATTTCCTGGCGCGCGACCGCCACCCGGTGGTGGCGCTGTTCCTGGACGTGGAGCCGCAGCGCGTGGACGTGAACGTGCATCCCGCCAAGGCGGAAGTGCGGTTCCGCGATTCCGGAAATGTGCGCGGGCTGCTGATCTCCGCCCTGCGCCATGCGCTGGCCGGGGCGGGGCATCGCGCCTCCACCACCGTCTCGGGCTTCGCGCTGGGCGCGGCGCAGCCGGAAGGGGCGCGGCCCTACCCCTCCGCGCCGTATCGCGGCGGCGGCGGCGCGGGAAGCGCGGCCCCGGCATGGCGGCCCGAGCCGCGGCCCGATTACGATCAGGCGCTGGTGGATGGATATTCGGCGCGGGTGGAGGCGCCGGAAGAGGACTGGCGGCCGCGCGGGGACGGTGAAGCGCCGCCTGAGGGCGAATACCGCGCCGAGGAAGAAGTCCCGCTGACGGCGCGCCCGCTGGGCGCGGCGCGCGGGCAGCTGCACGAGACCTATATCGTCGCCCAGACCGAAGACGGCATCGTGATCGTGGACCAGCACGCCGCGCATGAGCGGCTGGTCTATGAGCGGATGAAGGTGGCGCTGGACGCCAAGGGCGTGGAGCGGCAATCGCTGTTGATCCCCGAGATTGTCGATCTGGAGCCGGACGATGCGCGGCGGCTTCTGGAGCGCAGCCATGAGCTGGCCGAGCTGGGGCTTGTGATCGAACCATTTGGCGAGGGAGCGGTGGCGGTGCGGGAAGTTCCCGCGCTGCTGGGCAAGCTGGATGCGGGCGGAATGCTGCGCGATCTGGCCGACGAGATCGCCGATTATGATGAGGCGCTGTCGCTGAAAGAGAAGCTGGGCGAGGTCTGCGGGACGATGGCCTGCCACGGCTCCGTGCGCGCCGGGCGGCGGCTGGCGGGTGCGGAGATGAACGCCCTCCTCCGCGAGATGGAAGCCACCCCCCATTCCGGCCAGTGCAATCACGGCCGCCCGACTTACGTGGAACTGAAACTCAAGGACATCGAGCGGCTGTTCGGCCGGCGCTAGCCCTTGTCGATGCGGAAGCGCGCGGGGCTGGGCTCGATTTCCTCGAACTCCCGCATTTCAGGCGAGTCAGCCTTCAGGCCGGAGATGCGGCCGACATAGAGGCGCGCCAGCGGGCGGGCGCTGAGGCCGTGGGCGAGGATGCTGAGGGCGACCGTGATGGCGGCGACGTTCAGGATCAGGTCCTGCGCGGCGAAGTCCGTCCGGCCCGCGACGATGACCGCGAAGACGATGCTGGCCAGGCCTCGCGGGCCGAACCATCCGAGAAACAGCTTGGTGGAGAGATGCAGCCGGACGCCCGCGAGGCTGAGCCAGATGGCGAGCGGGCGGATGGCGATGAGGCTGAGCGCGGCGAAGACGGCGATGCGCCAGTCCAGCGCGGCCAGCGCGCCGGGCAGCAGGGCAAAGCCGAAAATGGCGAAGGTGATGAGGCTGAGAAGCTGGCCCTCCGTTTCGCCGAAATCGGCCACGGCCTCACAGACGCGCCCGGCGAACGCGCCCAGCGCAAGACCGGCCGCGAAGGCGGCGATAAAGCTGTTGCCGCCAATCAGTTCGGCGGCGGCGAAAGCGATCAGGGCGAGGCCGACGGCGCTGAGCTTTTCGAACCCCTCGGTCATCCAGCCGCGCGTCACCGCGACCTCCACCCATTTGCCGCCCAGTCCGCCGGCCAGCAGCCCGGCCGCGGCGCCGAACACGATCTGCTGGCCCGCGAACCCGGCCCAGCCCCATGCGCCGCGCGAGGCCTCGTCCGGCGCCACGAAGGCCAGCAGGATGAAGACCATGGGCAGGGCCAGCCCGTCATTGAGGCCGCTTTCGACATTGACCGTCTGGCGCACCTGCGCCGGGACCGCGTCATCGGTGATCACCGCCTGACCCAGCGCGGCGTCGGTCGGCGCCAGAACCGCGCCCAGCAGCATCGCTTCCGCCCAGCCGAGCTGGGGAAACAGCGCATGAGCGGCAAGTCCGCCGAGCGCCACCGCCAGCGGCAGGCCGATCAGCAGCATGCGGGCGGGGATCGAGCCTTCCCGCATCAGGGCGGAGACGCGCACGCGGGCGGCGTCCGCGAACAGGACGAGGACGAGGGTGAGTTCGGTGACAAGCTCGATCACGCGCTCGGGCACGCTGGCGTCCAGCGTTCCGAAGACCGCGTCGCTCATGAGCAGGCCCAGAGCCGCGAACGCCATGGGGGCGGTCACGCTGCGGTTCTGAAGCACGCGCGAGAACCCGCCATAGAGAAGGATGGCGGCGGACAGAAGGGCGAAGGCGAGGGTTTCCACGAAGGGCCTTCTTCAACCTTAAATCGGTCTTTGGAGCACTAAGATGGAAATAAAAGTCTCATGACTTGTAAGCATCATTTATTAATATGGGCGCCTTGGACTCCAACAATTCGCAAGAGCTTCCTCAGTTTTCCGCACCCATGCATTTACTGGCGTATGAGCATTGGAGGAAACCTGCAACTCTGACGTATATGGTTCATACATTCCATTCACCGCTATACGATGCAGAACCCCATCACCTACAGCTATAAATTTTTCAGGTGAGCGCCCAATTCCTTGAACATCAATCCACGGAAGTTCGATATCTTCGAGGTCAAGCAATACATTTTCCACCGGAGGACAATTCTCCGAACCAGCCCATAATATAGATTCTACTCCACCACCCTCAGATACTCGCCTGATCAACCACCGCTCAGAAATTTTATGGAAGGACACAACCGCCCAATCATTGGAAGTATAACCGAAATATGAATAACGGACGTTTGGATAAGGAAGCTCTCTGCTGTAATCCTCCAACTGGACCCATGCAGATTTATATTCATCCAATGCCGATTGCTCATCTGGGGAAATTTGCAGCACCCTCAGAAGCACTAAAAATAAAATGGCTATCAACAGAATCCATCCGGCAAAGCGTGATAATAGCAAAAACTTTACCTCCTCAGAAACTCTAGCTTTTCTTCGCTAGTAGGGCGGGTCCTTCTTCGCGCGCTGGGCCTTTGCGGCTTCGGCCCACCAGGCAAGATCGTCGGCAAAGCGGGTGAAGCTTTTTTCGAACCCGTCATGCGCCTGATCGGTGGGTTCGCCGTCTTCCGACAGGGTTTTGTGGATCTGGCCGACGGAGAAGACCTGCGAGACGGACGGCATGCCCATTTCGGCGAGGCTGGTCCGCCAGTTCATCATGGCCCGCACGCCCGCGAAGCGGCCCATCGAATAGGTGGCGATGCCGGAGGGGCGCCAGAAATATTCCTCGAGAAAATGATCCATCAGGTTTTTCAGGCCCGGCTGGACGCCCTGATTATATTCGCCCGAGACGATGATGAAGGCGTCGGCCTTGCGTAAAGACTCCGCGACGCGCTCCATCGCCTCCGGCGCTTCGCCCTTGTCATATTCCTTGTACATGCGGTCGAGGATGGGCAGGCCGACATCCATCGCATCGATCAGCTCCGGCCGGTCGCCGCGCGCTTCCAGTCTGGAGACGATGTAGCGGGCGAGGCGGATGCCCTTCCGGTCGCGGCGGTAGGAGCCATAGAAAACGGGAATATTGAGCGCCATGCGTCAGTCCTCCTGTTGTGCGGCCTTCATGAAATAGAGCTTTGCCGCGCCGTAGCTACGTTCATCGATAATCTCCACGCCCGGCGCGTCCACGTCTTCCCGCTTGCCGACCTCGGCGATGATCAGGGCGTCGCTGGTCAGCCAGCCGCCCGAGAGTAGGCCCGGAAGCGTCGCCTCCACCAGCCCCTGGCCATAGGGGGGGTCGAGGAAGGCGAGATTGAAGGGGGAGCCGAGACCGGCGGGCTTGGGCCCGAGATCGGTGGCGCTGCGGCGGTGCAGGCGGGTGATGCCGAACAGGGAGAGCGTGTCGATCGTCTCCCGTATGGCGCCGCGGGCCGCGGAATCGGTCTCCACGAACAGGGCGAAGGCCGCGCCGCGGGAGATCGCCTCGAACCCCAGCGCGCCGGTGCCGGCGAACAGGTCGATCACGCGCGCGCCGTCCAGATCCGGCGCCCAGCCGGCATGGGCGAGAATGTTGAACAGGGATTCGCGGGCCTTGTCGGAAGTGGGGCGGGTGTCGCGGCCCTTCGGCGCGGCGATAGGCTGTCCCTTGAAGCGGCCCGATACGATTCTCATAAGGCCTTCGTCTGCTCAGCTCTTGGTGACGGAATCCGGCGGCGTGATGCGGCGATAGAGCGCCTCCACCACCGAATAGACCGCATAGCCCAGCAGGGCGAGCCCGGCCAGAATATAGAACGCCTCGCCATAGGGCTGCTGGCGCAACCAGCCGAGCGTCCCGGCGAGACCTTTCGCTTCGCTGGCGTCGGCCTCTAAAGCGGCCAGCACGATGAAGCCGCCGATCAGGATGAAGATCAGGCCGCGTCCGCCAACGCCGAACCGCGTGACGGGGCGAAGCCGCCGCACTGTTGGCGCGGCGCGCATCGCCTCCTCATATTGCAGGGTCCAGGCGCGCCAGATCTGCGCCGCGCCGGAGCCGGCCAGCGCCAGTCCGGCCAGGGCCAGCGCAAAACGGCCCAGAGGCTGTTGCAGGAGAAAGCGGGCCGCGGCCTGCGTATCGCCCCCGCCCGGACTGTCGCCCGCCCCGGCGGTGGCGAGAATCGCGAAGGCGGACACGCCCAGCAGGAAATGGCTGACCCCGCTGGTCAGCATGCCAAGGCGGGAAATCAGACCGGCGGCGTCCCGGCCTTCATCCTCCGCATCCATGAAAGCCTGTATCAGGCGCCAGAGGGCGTAGGTGATCAGCCCGGCGCCCAGCACGGCGAGCGCCATCTGGCCGGCGGGCGCTTTTTCCAGCGTGCGGAAAGCCGTAGTCGGGTCAGGATTGCCGGATCCGCCAACGCCGAACACCGCATCCAGCGCCAGCGCGGCCAGCAGCGTGTAGACTACGGCGCGGGCGAACAGGCCGGCCTGCGCGGCGCGGCGATAGATCTGGGTGCGTGACATCTTGCGGGCGGACTTTCCGGATCGCGGCGGCGATCACTGACAACCCCGGCCGGGGCCGCGAAGTTCCGCGCGGCCTTAAAGTTTCCGCCGGAATTCGCGGGGCAGCTGGTCCTTCAGGACGCGGCGGGCGACTTCATCGACCTCCCGCGCGCCCAGACTGCCCAGCTGGAACGGGCCATAGGCGGTGCGGATCAGGCGGTTCACTTTCAGGCCGACGGAGTCCAGAACCTTGCGGACCTCGCGATTCTTGCCCTCCTTGATCGCCACGGTGATCCAGAGATGCGAGGCGGTCTCGCGCTCGATCTTCGCCTCGACGGGACCATATTTCACGCCATCGACCTCGACGCCCTTCTTGAGGCTGTCCAGACGGGCCTGCGTGACCCGGCCGAAAGCGCGGGCGCGATAACGGCGGGTCCAGCCCGTGGAGGGGTGCTCCAGCAGGCGCGCCAGATCGCCGTCATTGGTCAGCAGCATCAGGCCTTCGGAATTCATGTCCAGACGCCCGACCGAGATGACGCGCGGCAGGCCCGCGGGCAGGGAGTCGAAGACGGTCTTGCGCCCTTCCGGGTCCTTGTGGGTGGTCAGCAGGCCTTCCGGCTTGTGATAACGCCACAGGCGCGGCGGGATGTCCCGCTTCAGAACCTCGCCATCAACCGCGATCTCGTCATCTTCGGTGACATTGAGGGCGGGACTTTTGAGGGTCTTGCCGTTCACCGTCACGCGGCCTTCGGTAATCAGCTTTTCTGAATCGCGGCGCGAGGCGATGCCCGCGCGGGCAATGACCTTGGCGATACGGTCGCCGGCGGGTTTTTCGGTGTCTGTCATGGCGTGGATGTATCACTCCTGCCGCGCCGGTCCATCCCGCAGGCGCCGCAAGGATCGGAATGCGCCCGCCGGCGGGACGCGTCATGGTCCCCTGACGACTGAGATCAAGCGGCGCAAAGGAAAAGCAATGACGCAAATGGCCAGACGGATTGGCAGACAGGACTGGGGAGAGATCGAAGGCGCGCTGGACGCATTCGGATGCGCCGTCATGCCCGGCCTTCTGAGCGAAGAGGAATGCCGGTCGCTGCGCGGATTGTATGATGAGGGAGACCTGTTCCGCAGCCGCGTGGTGATGGCGCGGCACGGGTTCGGACAGGGCGAGTATCAATATTTCGCCTATCCGCTGCCGGATCCGGTCGCGCAGCTGCGCGCCGCGCTCTACCCCCCGCTTGCCGCCATCGCCAATCGCTGGAGCGCGGCGCTGGGACAGGATGCGTCCTATCCTGACGATCACGCCGCCTATCTGGACCGCTGCCATGAGGCCGGCCAGACGCGCCCGACGCCGCTGATGCTGCGCTATGGGCCGGGCGATTATAACCGGCTGCATCAGGATCTTTACGGCGAACAGGTCTTCCCCGTGCAGGCGGCGGTGCTGCTGTCCCGACCCGGCGAGGAATTTACCGGCGGCGAATTCGTGATGACCGAACAGCGGCCCCGCGCGCAATCACGGGCCGAGGTCGCCCCGTTGCGGCAGGGCGACGGCGTGGTGTTCGCCGTGCATCACCGGCCGGCGGAAGGAAAGCGCGGGATCTACCGCCTGAACTTGCGGCACGGGGTCAGCCGCCTGCGCAGCGGGCAACGTCACGCGCTGGGAGTGATCTTCCATGACGCGGCCTGAAGCGAAGACCGCAAACAAAAACGCCCCGGCGCGAAGGCCGGGGCGTTTTCTGAAAATATCAGACTTCAGACAGGCCTATTCGCGGCTGCCGCCCATGAACATGAGCAGAAACTGGAACAGGTTGATGAAGTTGATGAACAGCGACAGCGCGCCAAAGGACGTGGCCACGTTCATCGCGGCCTGATCGCCGCCCAGCGCGTAATAGGTGTGCTTCAGGCGCTGCGTGTCATAGGCGATGAGGCCGGAGAAGATCAGCACGCCAATGGCCGAGATGGCGAACATCAGGGCCGGCGACTGCAGGAACATGTTCACGATCATGGCCAGCACCAGGCCGATCACGCCCATGATCAGGAAGCTGCCCATGCCCGACAGGTCGCGCTTGGTCGTGTAGCCGAACAGCGACAGGCCGCCAAAGGCCGCGGCCGTCACGAAGAAGGTCGTGGCCAGCGATTCGCCGGTATAGATGAACGCCCAGACGCCGAGGCCAAGGCCGATCGTTGAAACGAACGCCCAGTAGAGCGCGCCCGCCTGACGCGGCGAGGGATTACGCATCGCGAACATGGCGATGAAGATCATCACCAGCGGCGACCACTGGATGATCGTGCCCAGCAGGGTCATGCCCTGGAACTGGCCGGACGGCGAGATGACGTAGAGCGCATCGCGCAGCGGCGCGAAATACACCGTGGCCGCGGCCAGAAGCGCCGACAGCGCAAGGCCCAGCGCCAGCTTGTTGTAAACGCCCAGCATGAAAGCGCGCAGACCGGCGTCGACGGACATATCCATCGAGCCTGCCGCGGCGCCGCGCGGCGCATAGGATCGGTTGAACTGGTTCATTTTGGTCAGACTTTCCTTTCTGCTTTCATAGCAGACCCCTATTCCCGGTAGAATATTGGCGCAGCGCGCCCGTTACGCAAGGGACACCGCCAGCCTTCTTGACCATAAGGCACAGCGCGCTTACCTCCTCAAATCATGGCGATACGGCGAATTCTCACTGTCGCGGACCCGGCCGATCTGGCGGTCCTGAAGAAAGTCTCCGACCCGGTCGAGGGCGGGGTGACGGACGAATTGCGCGCGCTGATGGATGACATGCTGGAGACCATGTACGACGCGCCGGGCATCGGCCTGGCCGCGATCCAGGTCGGCGTGCCCCAGCGCATTATCGTGATGGACCTTGCCGGAGAAGGCGAAGAGCCGCAGCCGCGCTATTTCGTGAACCCGGAAATTCTGGAAACCAACGAGACCAAGGCCCCCTATCAGGAGGGCTGCCTGTCCGTGCCCGACATCTATGACGATGTGGAGCGCCCGACAGAGGCGAAGATCCGCTATCTGGACTATGACGGCAAGGAAGTGGTCGAGGATGCGAGCGGCCTGTACGCCGTCTGCATCCAGCACGAGATGGACCATCTGAACGGGGTCCTGTTCATCGATCATCTCTCCCGCCTGAAGCGTCAGCGCTATATCCAGAAGGTGAAGAAGCTGGAGAAGCTGAAAGCCGACGAGGCGCCCGCCGATCACGCCGCGGCGCTGTGATCCGCCGCGCGCTGGCCGTTCCGGCGCTGCTGGCCCTGGCGGCCTGCGGCGCGTCCGAGGATGCGGCGGACCGGCAGGAGGAGGACGCCTTCTTTGCCGCCCTCTCCGAACTTTGCGGCAACGCCTATGAGGGCGAGGCCACCGATAACCGGCCCGAGCCTGAAGCCGGAACCGACCCGTTCGAGGAAAACCGTCTGGTCATGCATGTGCGCGGCTGTACGGCGGACGAAATCCGCATACCGCTGCATGTCGGCGAGGACCGCTCGCGCACCTGGGTGGTCACCCGCACGGAAGACGGGCTGCGCTTGAAACATGATCACCGCCATACAGACGGCGCGCCGGACGCGGTGACGATGTATGGCGGCGACAGCGCGGAGGCGACTGCCGGGCGCGTCGAATTTCCCGCCGACGACGAAAGCAAGACGCTGTTCCAGCGCGAAGGCCTGGCGGTTTCCACCCAGAACACCTGGGCGCTGGAAATCGATCCCGGCGATGCGTTCGTTTACGAACTCTCTCGCCCGGGCCGCTTCTTCCGGGCCGAGTTTGACCTGACCCGGCCGGTCGCGGCCCCGCCCCCGCCCTGGGGCGCGGAGGGCTAGACCCCGAACCCTTACACCTGTTATTTTATTACAAAGCCTGGCGCGCTCTGGCCGCAGAGGGGCGTCGGGGTTATTATGCAAGGGACTTGATCAAGGGCCGCAGCGGCCCGACAGGGGAAAAGGGGCAAACCATGAATATGAAACTCGTCATCGCCGCGGCGGGCGCCGCGCTGGCCGTCAGCGCCTGCGCCGCACAGAATGAAATGGCGGCTTCCGGCGAAACCAAGGTCGCCGGGGACGATCAGCTGATCTGTGAGCGCGTCCAGACCGTGGGCAGCCGTTTTTCCGAGGAGGTCTGCATGACCAAGGCGGAAATGAAAGAGCAGCGGGACGACAATGAAGCCTTGATGGATCGTGTGCGCGGCCAGTCCAACCGGACTGCCGCCGAACCCACAGGCATGACACCCACCTTCTAGGCGCGCCGCTTTACCGCGTCTGACGCTTAAATCATGGAGCGGGTCATGGAAGATGGCCCGCTCCATTATCATGTCGGGCGGCTTGAATGCGCGCGGCGAGGCTATATCACAGCGGCCATGACGCTACGCCTCGCCTTCATGGGAACGCCGGACTTCGCCGCGCCCTCCCTCACCGAGATCATTACTGCGGGCCATGACGTGGCCTGCGTCTATACCCAGCCGCCCCGCCCCGCCGGAAGGCGCGGCCGCGAGATGACCAAATCCCCGGTGCATGAACTGGCCGAGGGGTTCGGCATCGAGGTGCGCACGCCCGACAGCCTGAAAAGCGAAGAAGAACAGGCCCGCTTTGCGGCGCTGGAGCTGGATGCGGCCTGTGTGGTCGCTTACGGCCAGATCCTGCCCCCCGCCATTCTGGAGGCGCCGGAGTTCGGCTGCCTGAACCTGCACGCCTCGCTGCTGCCGCGCTGGCGCGGGGCGGCGCCGATCCAGCGCGCCATCATGGCGGGCGACGCGATGACCGGCGTGCAGATCATGCAGATGGCGGAAGGGCTGGACACCGGCGACATCCTGCTGTCGGAAACCGCGCGCATCTATCCGTTCGAGACGGCGGGCAGCCTGCATGACCGTCTGATGGAGACGGGCAGCCATATGTGGCCGCGCGCGCTGGCCGCGCTGGAGCGCGGCGGTCTGACCGCCACGCCGCAGGGCGAAGACGGCGTGACCTATGCCAGAAAGATCGAGAAAGCCGAGGCGCGCATAGACTGGACGCGGCCGGGCGAGGAAATCGACCGCCTGATCCGGGGCCTCTCCCCCTTCCCCGGCGCCTGGTTCGAGATCGAGACCGCGAAAGGCAAGGCGCGGGTCAAGGCGCTGCAATCGAAATACGAGCCGGAGGAAAGCGGCGCGCCGGGCGAGGTCCTGGATACGGCGCTGCTGGTCGGGACGGGCGAGGGCGCGGTGCGCCTGACCCGTCTGCAGCGCGAGGGGCGGCCCGTGATGGACGCGGAGGATTTCCTTCGCGGCGCCCAGACGGGCAAGGGCGAACGCCTCCTGTAAGCGGGAACGACATGCGCCTCGACTTGAGCGGCGCGCGGGCTTAAGTCCGGCTGCATGAAAATTGCGATTATCGGAGACATCATGGGCCGGTCGGGCCGGCAGGCGCTGGGCGATCATCTGCCCGGCCTGCGCGAGCGGCTGAATCTGGATTTCGTGGTGGTGAATGCGGAGAACGCGGCGCACGGCTTCGGCATTACCGAAGGCACGGCGGAGGAGCTGTTCGAGGCGGGGGCGGACGTGCTGACCCTTGGCAATCACGCCTGGGACCAGGCCGAGGCGCTGACCTATATCGAACGAGAACCGCGCCTGCTGCGCCCGGTCAATTATCCGGAGCTGGCGCAGGCGCCGGGAACGGGCGCGAACCTGTATGACGCGCCGGATGGCCGCCGGGTTCTGGTCATGAACGTGCTGGGCCGTATCGGCATGGACGCGCTGAACGATCCGTTCGACGCGGTGGACCGGGAACTGAATTCATGCCCGCTGGGCGCGGCGGCGGATGCGGTGATCGTGGATTTCCACGCCGAGGCGACCTCGGAGAAATACGCCATGGGCTGGTTCTGCGATGGCCGCGCCAGCGCGGTGGTCGGCACCCATACCCATGTGCCGACGGCGGACGCCCGCGTGCTGACGGAGGGCACGGCCTATATCACCGATCTGGGCATGACCGGCGATTATGATTCCGTCATCGGCATGGAGAAGTCCGAACCGCTGCAGCGCTTCACCTCCCGCATCCGTTCGGGCCGGTTCAGCCCGGCGGACGGCGAAGGCACGGTGTGCGGCCTGTATGTCGAAACCGACGACGCCACGGGCCTGGCCACCCGCGCCGAGGCGATCCGCATTGGCGGCGCGCTGGATAGCGGCGGGCCCTCTTCGGACCGGTAACCGCGTTTACGCGCGGGGCAGGGTTTACAAGCGCGCGGCGCGGCCCATTTCTTTGCGGGTCCCGCAGCAAGCCATGAAAGGCCGCCCTGATGCTGACCGTCCATCACCTGAACAATTCCCGTTCCCAGCGCGTGCTCTGGCTGCTGGAGGAACTGGGCGCGGAATACGAGATCGTCCGGCACGAGCGGGACAAACAGACCATGCTGGCCCCGCCCTCGCTCAAGGCGGTGCATCCGCTGGGCAAGTCGCCGGTGATCGTGGACGGCGAGCTGACGCTGGCCGAGACCGGGCCGATCATGGAGTACATCCTGGACAAGTACGGCGAAGGCCGCCTGACCCCGGCGAAGGGCGACGCCGATTACTGGCCGTATCGCTACTGGATGCACTATGCGGAAGGCTCCGCCATGCCGCCGCTGGTCATGAAGCTGGTGATGACGCAAATCCCCAAGCGCGCGCCCTTCTTCATGAAGCCGTTCGCCAACGCCATTCTGGGCAAGGCGCAGAAAGCGTTTGTCGACCCGCAACTGGTCAGGCACGCCGATTACTGGGAAGCGGCGGTGCAGGACACAGGCTGGTTCGCGGGCGAGGCCATGACCGCGGCCGATATCATGATGAGCTTCCCTGTCGAAGCCGGGGCGCAACGCGCCGGATATGAAAGCCGCCCAGCCCTGAAAGACTTCCTGAAACGCATCCATGCGCGCCCGGCCTACAAGGCCGCGCTGGAGAAGGGCGGGCCCTACGCCTACGCATAAAGACGCGGCGCTGCGCACCGGCCCCCTTGGCGAAGCCGGATGGCTTTCGTATTTAGGGGCGTAAAGCTGCAATTCATTGAAAACCTGCGCCGATGCGGGCCTGATCAGGAGGCCTTTCCGGCGCGCGCTTTCAGACCACAAGGAAAAGACCTCCATGGCCGGACATTCAAAATGGGCGAACATCCAGCACCGCAAGGGGCGTCAGGACGCCGCGCGGTCCAAGCTGTTCTCCCGGCTTTCCAAGGAAATCACCGTGGCCGCCAAGATGGGCGCGCCCGATCCGGACATGAATCCGCGCCTGCGTCTGGCCATCGCCAACGCCAAGGGCCAGTCCATGCCCAAGGACAATATCCAGCGGGCGATCGACAAGGCCTCAGGCAATGACGTCGCCGAATATGAAGACATCCGCTATGAAGGTTTCGGACCGGGCGGGGTCGGCATCATCGTCGAAGTCTCCACCGACAACCGCAACCGCGCCGCCGCCGAAGTGCGGGCCGCCTTCTCCAAGCATGGCGGCAATCTGGGCGAGACGGGCGCGGTCAGCTTCATGTTCGATCAGGTCGGCGAGATCCGCTATCCGCGCGACAAGGCCAGCGACGAGGAAATGCTGGAAGCCGCCATCGAGGCCGGCGCCGAGGACGTGGTGCATGAAGAGGACGAACATGTCGTCTTCACCGTGCGCGAGGACCTGGCCGACGTTTCCACGGCGCTGGAAGGCTCCATGGGCGAGGCCAGCTCCACCAAGATGATCTGGCGGCCGCAGAACACGATCGAGATGGATGAGGACAAGGCCGGGACGCTTCTGAAGCTTCTCGACGCGCTGGACGATTCCGACGACGTGCAGAGCTTCTACGGCAATTACGAAATCTCCGACGACGTCATGGAAAAGCTGGACGCCTGATCGGTTCTGGCGCGGCCTGAGGAAAACCGCTAGACATTCCGCCGGGTTACGGGGAATGCGGTAGATGAGCGGCGCAGCGCCAAGGCTTGGGGACGACGAGGACCTCCAGATCGTTCTGGAGACGGCGATGGACGCCGTCATCGTCATGCGCAGCGACGGGACCGTGCATCGCTGGAACGGCGCCGCCGAAGCCATGTTCGGCTGGTCCGCCGCCGAGGCGGTGGGCCGCAACATGGGCGACATGATCGTCCCCCCGCAATATCGCGAGGCCCACGCCAGGGGCCTGAAACATTATCTGGAAACCGGCGAAGGCCCGGTTCTGGGCCAGCGCCTGGAACTGAGCGCGATGCGCCGGGACGGGTCGGAGTTTCCGATCGAGCTTTCGATCCGCGCGCTGAAAGCCCGGGACGCGCCGGTCTTTCTGGGCTTTATCCGCGACATGACAGCCGAAAAGGCGGAAGAGGAGCGGCTGGAGGCGCAGGCGCAGGAAGCGAACCTGTTGCACCGTGTCGCGAGCCTGGCCGCTGAATCCGCCTCGACCGACGAAGTCCTGCACACCTGTCTGGAGGCGGTGTGCGAACTGACGGGCTGGCCGCTGGGCCATGCTTTCACCCCCGACACGAACAATCCCGGACGCCTGAAGCCGACCGGCATATGGGCCGGGTCGGAGAGCGGATTCGAGGCGTTCCGGGAAACGACCGCGAAAACCACGCTGGCCTATGGCGAAGGCCTGCCGGGCCATGTCTGGAAAACCGGCGAGCCGCGCTGGATTGACGACCTTGAAACGCATCCCGAATTCGTGCGGATACGCGATGCCGGCCCGCTGGGGGTGCGGTCCGGCTTTGCGTTTCCGGTGCGGGCGGAAACGCGGATCGTCGCAATTCTGGAATTTTTCAGTCAGGTGCGCGAGGCGCCCGATCCCCGGCTGCTGCTGACCGCCCAGACCATCGGCGATCAGGCCGGACGGGTTCTGGAGCGCCGCCAGGCCAGCGACCGTCAGGAATTGTTGCTGGCGGAGCTGAACCACCGCGTGAAGAACATGCTGGCGGTGGTCGTGGCCATCGCCTCCCAGACCGCGCGCAACGCCACGGACCTTGCCCAGTTCAACGAGACGTTCAGCGCGCGCCTGCAGAGCCTGTCGGCGACCTATGGCCTGCTGACGAAGGGCAATTGGGAAAGCACGCCGCTGACCGACCTGATAGACGCGGTCGTCACGCCGCATGCTGGCGAGGACCGCCTGACGGCGGACGGTCCACCGGTCCGGCTGGCGCCGCGCGCGGCGTTGGCGCTGAGCATGGTGCTGCACGAATTATCCACCAATGCGGTCAAGCACGGCGCGCTGGGCGCGCCGGCGGGCAAGCTGTCTGTTTCATGGAAGCCCTGCCGGGATGAAACCGGGCAACGCATCATGCTGGACTGGACAGAGTCCGGCATGAAAATCGCAGGGCCGCCCGAGCGCCGGGGGTTTGGCGTTTCATTGATCGAAACCAGCGTCCAGCACGAATTGGGCGGACGGGCCGAGATGAATTACAAACCCGCCGGACTGGCCGTACGGATCGAGTTTCCGCAACCCTATCGCTGAGGCTTTTTGACCCTGCCCGTGTTCATATCGCCAGAATCCATTCACCGCCCGCCGGGCCGGCCCGCGTCTGTCAGGTTCGGCGGCGCAGGCGGCGGTCAGAAGGGGCGCGAAGGCGCGGCGGGCCCGGATGCGCCGAAACGTCTGGATCAGCTGAACATTCTTGTTGTCGAGGACGAGTTGCTGGTCGCCTGGCATCTGGAAGGGCTGGTGCGGGACATGGGCGCTTCGGTCTGCGGTATCGCCAATGACGGCGAAAGCGCGCTGGCCATGGCGCGCCGGGAACAGCCGGACCTGATCCTGATGGATGTCAATCTGGGCCGCGGGAAGGACGGCGTCACCGTCGCCGCCGAGCTGACCGGCGATCTGGACGCGTATTTCCTGTTCGTGACCGCCTATGACGCCGGGACAGTGGAATCCCGCAAGCGCCTCATGGGCGTGGAGGGCCCGGTCATCGGCAAGCCGGTGGACGGCGCGCGCCTGGGCGCGGCCATTCGCGGCGTCATTCAGGATTGATCCGGATCATTATGAACCTGCCCCGCCTTGCTCTCGCCGGTCTCGCCCTTCTGACATGGGCCGCGCCCGCGGCGGCGCATGATCCGGAGGCGAAATATCTCGCCAATGAGGGAGTGATGGTCACGCGGGGCGAGACGAAAATCCTATTCGATCCGCTGTTCGGCGAATCCTTCGGCCAGTACGAGCTGGTCCCGGAGGATATGCGCGCCGCGATGCTGGCTGGCGAAGCGCCGTTCGACGGCGTGGACGCGGTGTTCGTCAGCCATGCCCACGCCGATCATTTCGCCGCCGAAGACATGGTGGCCTATATGCGCGCCGTTTCCGAAGCGCGTCTCTACGCGCCGCAACAGGCCGTGGACATGATGGCGGAGATCGCGGGCGCGGACGATCCGATATTCGCGCGCGTCACGCCCATTGCGCTGGAGCGCCTTGATGACCCGGCGCGTCTGAATGCGGCGGGCATCGCCATCGAGGCCGTGCGCGTCCCGCACGCCGGATGGCCGCAGCGCGCCGATGTGGAGAACCTGATCTTCCGCGTGACGCTGGATGACGAGACCACGGTCATGCATATGGGCGACGCCGATGTCAGCGACTGGCACTACGCCCCGCATCAGGAGGTCTGGGACGAGCGCGCGCTGGACGCCGCTTTTCCGCCATACTGGTTTCTTACCTCTGAGGCTGGACGGTCGATACTGACCAACCGGTTCAAACCCGCGCGCACGATCGGGGTTCACGTTCCGTCAAGCGTTCCCGACGATCCTGCCGCGCGCGAAAAATCCTTGAGGGACGCAGATCTGTTCACCCGCCCGGGCGAAACCCGCAGGCTGGACGAATAGGCGCGCAAGGCGTTCGCATCATTACGTTTTGCTAATTTTCGCTTCACGTTCGCGGGCGCTATGGTCTGCGCCAAGTTTTAACTGACTGGGGAGTCTGACAATGAAGAAATCCTATCTGACCACCGTGTCGGCGCTGGCCGCGCTGACGCTTTCCGCCGGCGCCGCGCTGTCGCAGGACGCCGAAACCGAGGAGGCTGCGGCGACCGAAATGAGTGCTGACGCCGAGATGACCGCCGAAGTGAGCGGCGACGCGCTTCTGGCCGAATGGGAAGGCCCCTATGGCGGCGTTCCGGCCTTCGACAAGATGTCCGTCGACCAGCTTCAGCCCGCCCTTGAAAAAGGCATGGACATGGCGCGCGCGCAGCTGGAGGCCCTGGCCGCCAGCGAGGAAGCGCCGACCTTCGAGAACACCATTGCGGCCATGGAGCGCGGCGGCGAGGAACTGAGCCGGGTCTTCACCTATTACGGGATCTACAGCTCCAACCTGAACAGCCCCGAAGTGCAGGCCGTGCAGCGGGAAATGTCCCCGAAACTGGCCGCTTTCCAGGACGAGATCTACCAGAACAGCGCACTCTTCGAGCGGGTGAAGACGGTCTATGAGAACCGGGAAGACCTGAACGCGGAGCAACAGCGTCTGGTCTGGGACTATTACACCGACTTCGTGCGCGCGGGCGCGGCGCTGGACGACGAGCAGAAGGCGCGCGTGGGCGAGATCAACCAGCGTCTGGCGACCCTCTACACCAATTTCTCGAACAATCTGCTGCATGACGAAGAGGCCTATGTCACCTGGCTGGGCGAGGACGACTTGGAAGGTCTGCCGGAATCCACGGTGAACGCTGCCAAGTCGGCCGCGGACAATTACGAGGGCGAGGCGGAAGGCGAATACGCAATCACCAACACGCGCTCTTCTATGGACCCGTTCCTGACCTATTCGGACGACCGCGCCCTGCGCGAGGAAGTCTGGCGCACCTATTACAGCCGCGGCGACAATGGC
Organism: Euryhalocaulis sp.; assembly: GCF_013911995.1. NCBI lineage: Bacteria > Pseudomonadati > Pseudomonadota > Alphaproteobacteria > Maricaulales > Maricaulaceae > Euryhalocaulis > Euryhalocaulis sp. Next base: position 33,469 of record NZ_JACESD010000011.1, on the reverse strand, counting down.
GACGAGTATGACAATAACGCCCTGATCGCCGAGATCCTGAAGCTGCGCGAAGAGCGGTCGCGTATTCTGGGCTATGACAATTACGCCCAGTACGCCATCGAGAAACAGGTGGCGGCCGAGCCGCAGAACGCCATCGACCTGATGATGAAAGTCTGGCCGTCGGCCGTGGCCCGCGTCGAGGAAGAAGTCGCCGAAATGCAGGCGATCGCCGACGAGGAAGGCGCGGACATCACCATCGAGCCGTGGGATTACCGCTATTACGCGGAGAAGGTCCGCAAGGCGAAATACGACCTCGACGCCAACGAGGTGAAAAACTACCTGCAGCTGTCCAATCTGGTCGACGGCATGTTCTGGATGGCGGGCGAGCTGTACGGCTTCGAGTTCACCCCGACCGACGAACTGCCCGTCTATCATGAGGACGTGAAGACCTGGGAAGTGACGGACATCGAGTCCGGCGACCCGGTCGGCCTGTTCTATTTCGATCCCTATGCCCGTCAGGGCAAACGGTCGGGCGCGTGGATGAACGCCTACCGCACGCAGGAATCGATGGACGGCGAGGTGCTGCCGATCGTCTCCAACAACTCCAACTTCGTGAAGGTCGCGGAGGGCGAGCCGATCCTGATTTCCTGGGACGACGCCTCCACCCTGTTCCACGAGTTCGGTCACGCCCTGCACGGCCTGAATTCCGACGTCACCTATCCGACCCTGTCGGGCACGGCGGTGCCGCGCGACTATGTGGAATTCCCCAGCCAGGTTCACGAGAACTGGCTGGCCACCCCGGAAGTGCTGCAGAACTACGCGCTGCACTATGAGACGGGCGAGCCGATCCCGGACGCGCTGGTCCAGAAGATCGAGAACGCCGGCACGTTCCGTCAGGGCTTCGACACGACCGAGTATCTGGCCAGCGCGCTGGTGGACATGAAGTACCACACGCTGGAAGACGCCTCCGACGTCGATCCTGACGCCTTCGAGCGTCAGGCGCTGGAGGAAATCGGCATGCCGGACGAGCTGCCGATGCGTCACCGCAGCCCGCAATTCGCCCACATCTTCTCGGGCGAGGGCTATGCGGCCGGCTACTATTCCTATCTATGGGCCGACACCTACGGCGCGGACGCCTGGGAGGCGTTTGAAGAGGCCGAAGGCCCGTATGACCCGGCGGTCGCCGAGCCGTTCCAGAAATGGATCCTGTCGGTCGGCAACACCATCGATCCGACGGTGGCCTATGAGAACTTCCGCGGCCGTCCGGTGGACACCAATGCGCTGCTGCGCCAGCGCGGTTTCCCGGTCTCCGGCGTTGCGGGCGAAGCCTCCGGCGACGCCGGCATGGACACGCCCGCCCCGGGCAACGATCCGGCCGAGTAAGCGAAGCTTCCGGTTCTGAGGAAAACAGGGCGGGCCCGACCGGGTCCGCCCTTTTTCTGTGTGAATTTTTGCGCTTGCCCCTTCCCGCCGCCCCGCAACCGGGTCTAAAACGCCCGGCCCCGGGGGAGACGGATTTTTAAAGATGAGCGAAGAGCGTAAGGCGCAACTCCAGTCACTGCGGATCGAGCGGGAAGAGGACGCGCCGCGCGGCGGCGTCCCCCTGCCCGCCGTTATCGCAATCGCCGTGGCGGCGGCGCTGATCGCCGCCATTGCCGTCTGGCTGCTGCTTCCGCGGGGAAGCGCGCCGGAAAGCGCCGAAACGCAGGCGGCGGCGCAATCGGCGGCCTCCCCCGCAGGCGGCGAAGGCGAATCCGCCGCGCCGGCGCAATCGGCGCCGCCCAGAGCGGGCGGGCTGGCGGCGTCCGGCTATGTGGTGGCGCGGCGGCAGGCGACGGTCTCCGCCGAGATCACCGGGCGGATACAGGAAATCCTGTTCGAGGAAGGCGCGGAGGTCGAAAAGGGCCAGGTCCTGGCGCGGCTGGATGATGAGCGCGCCCGATATGACCTGGCGCTGGCGCAGGCCCGCGCCGCTTCCGCCGGGGCCAATATCGAAGCGCTGCGCGCGCAATATACCGAGGCGGAAAACGTGTTCCGCCGCGCATCGCGCCTGGCCGAGCAGCAGGCCGGCGCGGAAGCCAATGTCACCGCCGCCCGCGCGCAGCTGGACAGCCTCGCCGCCCAGATACAGGCCTCCCGCGCAGAGCTGAACGTCGCCCGCACACAGGCCGCCAGCGCCGAGGACTACGTGGACCGCCATGTCATCCGCGCCCCGTTCGCGGGCGTTGTGATCGCCAAGAACGCGCAGGTGGGAGAGATCCTCTCCCCGGTGTCGGCCGGGGGCGGGTTCACGCGGACCGGCGTGGCGACGCTGGTGGACATGGCCTCGCTGGAGATCGAGGTGGACGTCAATGAGGGCCAGATCCAGCGCGTGAGCGCCGGGCAGCGGGTCGAAGCCGTTCTGGACGCCTATCCGGACTGGCGCATCCCGGCCCATGTCGAGGCCATCATCCCCACCGCCGACCGCGCGCGCGCCACGATCCAGGTGCGCGTGGCGTTCGACGAACGGGATTCGCGCATCCTGCCGGACATGGCAGCGCAAGTGACATTCCTGGAAAACCGGAACTGACTTTAAAATATAAAGTAGGTCTGCTAGATTGGCTGAAATTCGATACAGCCTGACCTGACGAGAGGGACGAAAACGTCATGACGGAGCCGCTCTACCAGCTCACCGATCTTTCCAAGCGCTATACGCGCGGCAAGGAATCGATCACGATTTTCGAGAAGCTGACGATGACCATCCCCGCCGGGGACTTCATCGCCATCATGGGTCCGTCCGGCTCCGGCAAGACGACGCTTCTGAACCTTCTGGGCGGCATCGACGCCCCCTCCTCCGGCGAGGTGGTGTTCGAGGGCAAGCGCATCGACAATATGAGCCAGGGCGCGCTGGCCAAGTGGCGCGCGGCCAATGTGGGCTTCATCTTTCAGTTCTATAATCTGATGCCGACCCTGACCGCGGCGCAGAATGTCGAGCTGCCGCTACTGCTGACGAAACTGGGCGGCAAGGAGCGCAAGCAGCGCGTGAGGACCGCGCTGGACATCGTCGGCATCGCCGACCGCGCCGGACACCGCCCGACCCAGCTTTCCGGCGGCCAGCAACAGCGCGTCGCCATAGCCCGCGCCATCGTGGCCGACCCGGAGGTTCTGCTCTGCGACGAACCGACGGGCGACCTGGACCGCGCCACGGCTGACGAGGTCCTGGCCACGCTGCAGCTTCTGAACAAGGAGCTGGGCAAGGCCATCGTGATGGTCACCCACGACCCCAGCGCCGCCAAATACGCCCAGCGCGAACTGCATCTGGACAAGGGCCGGTTCGTAGAGAAGGAGCTGGTGACGTGAACGGCGCGACGCTCGTCCGCAAGAACCTCTTCCGCAAGAAGCTGCGGGCCATCCTTCTGCTTTTCTCGATCCTGATCGCCTTCCTGATCTTCGCCGTGCTGGGCGCCTTCAACAAGACGCTGAACGCGGGCGTGGAAACCGCCGCGGCGGACCGGCTGGTCACGGTGAACAAGATCAATTTCACCGTCTCCATGCCCTATGCCTATTGGGGCCGGGTGGCGAGCGTGGAAGGCGTGAAGAATGTCAGCCAGGCCAACTGGTTCGGCGGCTATTACCAGGAACCGCGCAATTTCGTGCAGACCTTCGCGGTTGATCCCGAAACCTATATGCGCGCCTATCCCGAGCTGGAGTTTACGCAGGGCAGCGCCGAGGCCTTCTTCAATAACCGCCAATGCCTGGCGGTCGGGGCGGATCTGGCCCTGCAATATGAATGGAGCGTGGGCGAGCGCGTGCCGCTGAATTCCAATATCTGGCAGCAGCAGGACGGCAGTTCCGACTGGGATTTCGATATCTGCGCCATCTTCGACGCCGAGGATGACAATGTCCCGGCCAATTACGCCCTGTTCCACTACGAGTATTTCAACGAGTCGCTGGCCTTCAACCGCGACCAGGTGGGCTGGCTGATCATCAATACCGAGGACCCGTCGATGAATGACGCGGTCTCCCAGCGCATCGACGCGATGTTCGCCAACTCCCCGGCCGAAACCGAAACCACGACCGAGGCCGCCTTCAGCAAGGCGTTCATCGAACAGCTGGGCAATATCGGGCTGATCATCACGCTGGTGACCGGCGCGGCGTTCGCCACGATCCTGATGATTGTCGGCACCACGATGGTCATGGCGATCAATGAGCGCACGCGCGAGATCGCGGTGATGAAAACCATCGGTTTCCCGGCGCCGCGCATCTTCCGCATGGTGCTGAGCGAATCCCTGTTGCTGAGCCTGATCGGCGGCTTGCTGGGGATCGGGCTGGCGGCCTCGCTGATCTGGCTGATGTCGCAATCGCCCGCGGTCAGCGGCTCGCTGCCCGGCCTGTCGGTCGGCTGGCGGGTCACGTTTATCGGTATCGGATTCATGATCGCGCTGGGCCTGATCACCGGGTTGATCCCGGCCTGGAACGCGATGCGGGCGAATATCGCCGAAGCCTTCGGGAAGGTCTGACCGCCATGTTCAAGCAAACCGCCGCCATTACGGCTATGAATATCCGCTCCATCCCGCAGCGCCTTGGCATGTCGCTGGCGGCCATTGTCTCCATCGCCTTCGTGGTGGGCGTGCTGCTGGCCTTCATGGCGATGGCCAACGGCTTCCGCGCCACGGTGTCCGGCACGGGGGCCGAAGACGTCGCCGTCATGCTGCGCGCCGGATCGCAGGCGGAACTGAACAGCAATATGTCGCGCGACGACGTGCTGCTGGTCGAGCGCGGCCCCGGCATCGCCGCGGGCGGCAACGGCGCGCCCGTGACCTCGGCCGAGCTTTACGTGATCGTGGACGGCAAGAAGCGCGGATCGGGCACGGACGCCAACCTGCCGCTGCGCGGCGTCGGCCCGGAAGGGCCGCAGATGCGCGCCGGCTTCACCATGACCGAAGGGCGCATGTTCGAACCGGGCGCGGCGGAGCTGATCGTCGGCGAAGGCGTGATCCGGGAGTTTTCCGGTTTCGAGCTGGGCGAGGAAATCCGCCTTGGCACGAACACCTGGCGTGTGGTGGGCGTCTTCTCCACCGGGGGCACGGTGTTCGACTCAGAAATCTGGTCGGAAATCGGCGTGCTGCAGAACCTCTACAGCCGCGGATCCTCGGTTCAGTCCATGCGGGCGCAGATGACCTCTCCCGAGGCGATCGAGGAGTTGCAGGCCTATGTGGAGAACGAGCCGCGCCTGAACCTGGACGTGCAGAGCGAAAAGGAATTCCTGGCCAGCCAGGCCGGGGGCACGGTGACGCTGATCAAGTTCCTGGGCTGGCCGCTGGCCGTCGCCATGGCCATCGGCGCGCTCGCCGGGGCCTGGAACACGATGTATTCCTCCGTCGATGCGCGGACCAAGGAGATCGCGACTCTGCGCGCTATCGGCTTCAGCGGTTTCTCGGCCTTCCTGGGGACGATGATCGAGTCACTGGCCCTGGCCATACTGGGCGGAATTCTGGGGGCGGCGGCGGCCTATCTGCTGTTCGACGGCATCAGCGCATCGACGCTGGGCGGCGGGTTCACGCAGGTCGTGTTCTCCTTCGCGGTGACGCCGGCCTCGCTGATCGCGGCGATGATACTGGCCATCATTGTCGGCTTTCTGGCGGGATTCTTCCCGGCCATGCGCGCGGCGCGCGTGCCGCTGCTGGCCGTGCACCAGGACTAGGGCGCCTCTATTCGGTCAGGCCGATGTCATGGGCGATCACCGCGTCCATGACCTGCCGGTCCGCGTTCATGCCGCCCAGAGTCACGAAGCGCCCGTTCCATTCGATCAGGCCCCGGTGGTCCATCGTGCCGGTGTCGGGATCGGCCAGCACGGCGAACTCCCGGGCGGTGAAATCATAGCCCCAGGCGTGGGCTGAAGGGGCGCTGGGCGCGCCGTCATAGCCGACGCCATTATAGTTATAGGGATTGTCCGTGCCGCCGATGAAGACGGTCAGGCCCAGCCGGGCGCTGCCTGTCGCCGCCATGCGGTAATGGGCGGGCGGCAGGGAATCCCGCTGGGTCCAGTCGATGATCTCCGGCTGCGCGATATCGGCCCGCCCTTCCCAGCACTCGGCGGACGGTTCGAAGCGGCGGTCTTCGCCCGGCTTTGACCCCGGCACGACCTTCACGCCATCGCAGATCACCATATGCGCCATCTGCGGCCCGCCCGTCTGCGGCGGATCGGCGATCACCCCGCCCGCATGGCCGAAGACCGGCGCGCCGGGCCAGGGCGTGGCCTGCCGCCATTCGTCGCGCTGCGCGTCATAGAGCTGGACCAGATCGACATTGTCCGTGTCATGCCAGCCGGAGACCAGATAGATGTAGCGCCCGCCCACCGGCAGGGCGACGGCGTCATCGACCGGGGTCGGCATGTCCGCCGCGCGGGAATAGGTCCGCGCCGCCGGATCGAAAATCCAGACTTCCGGAGTCGATGTCTCCGAGCCGTCCCCGGCCACCGTGTAGCCGCCGAAAATATAAATCCGGTCTTCCAGCGTCGCCGCAACGGCGGCCAGCCGCCCCACCCCGTCCGGCAGGCCCGCGATTTCCGCGCATTGCCCGGCGGCTAGGTCGCACTCATAGGCGTCGGCGGTCAGGTCGCGCCACGTCTTGCCCGCGTGCAGCCCGGCAAAGCTGTAGGCCATCGCGCGCCCGTCGACGCGCGCCGCGGCGACCGCGTTGTTCGAGACCGCCTCCGGAAGCCGGGCGATCACGGCGGAGGCCCGGTCCGCCGTTGTGATGGTCATGGTGGTGTTCGATTGAACATCGGCGACGACGTCATATTGCGCCGGGGCGCCGGTTTGCGTGGCGCAGGCGGCCAGCGCGCCGGCAGCGGCCAGAGACATGTATTTCATTCCAGGCGTCCCTTCAGATTCTTGAGCGCGCCGCGCCACGCCGCCTTCATGATTTCGCAGGTTCCGGCGTCGGAAATCTTTTCGTGATTGACCGCGATCTGCGTCTTGCCGCCGGGTTTTTCTGTCAGATAGATCGCGACCCGGCCGCCGCTGTTCCAGGACCCGCGCAGCGTCTTGTTCGGGTGCGCGGTCGTGACCTCGATCCAGCCCGTGGGCGCCCATTCGCGGAAGGCGCCGGTGCTGACTTCCTTCCAGACGGCCCCGGGCGGGGCGGCGATGGTCTTTGAAGCGGTGGCCTGAAAACCGTCCGGCATTTCATGCTTTTCGCGGCGGCCGCGCGCCTGCTCCCACGCATTGGCGATGGTCTGCGCCCACCAGCCGGAGACGCCCTGATCCCGCAGGGCTGCGGCGATGGATTTATGATCCAGCTCCACCGCCCAGCCGTCCAGATCGGAGAACCACGCGGCCCAGTCCCGGCCCGTGGCCTTGATGGCGGCGTCGTCTCCGGGGCAGGATGTCATGTTCGGTTCAGTCGCCCCGGAAGAATTTCCCGACTTCCGAAATCAGGCCCGCTTTCGCCGCCTTGACGATATGGGCGCCCTTTTCCGGCGTCGCCTGCGAAGGATCGGAGCCGATGCGGCCGTCCGGGAAGCGCCTGCGATAGTCCGCCGCGTCGCGCACCGGGCCGAGCGGGGCGTGCTTGGGCGACATCTTCACGTCCTTCTGGTGCTCCGGGTACGCGTAATAGGTGACCGATACCTCCGAGGCGGTGGCGTGATAGCCCTCGCCCGAGGGGATCACCTCCTCCACCGCCTTGGCCACGCCCGGCAGCTGCCACCAGTTGGCCTGTTTGCAGACGAACGGCGCGGACTCGCCCGCGAAGGAATAGGCGGCGTAGGCTTCCGCGAAGGCCGCGTCGATCGTGGCGATGTTTCCGCCATGGCCGTTCAGGAAATAGATGCGCGTGAAGCCATGCCGCGCCAGCGAGGCCAGCCAGTCCTGGATCACCGCGATCATGGTGGAGGGCGACAGCGTCATGGAGCCGGGAAAGCCCAGATGGTGCTGCGCCACGCCGATCGAGAAGGTGGGGCCGACCAGAAACCCGCCCTCGTCCCCCGCCTCGCGCGCGATGACTTCGGGACAGATCGCATCGGTGCCGACCAGTCCGTTCGGGCCGTGCTGTTCATGCGAGCCGATGGGAATGACGATGCCGGTGGATGTTTCCAGATAGGTTTCGACTTCGGGCCAGGATGCGGTGTGTAGATTCATGGGCTTCGCTCTAGCGCGCAGGACCGGCTGCTGCAAGGCGGCGCCATTGCCGGAACCGGGGCCGCTCCCCACTTGTTGATGACAGGCAACGACAACAGAGAAGGAGATCCTTCCATGGCGAGAATGGCTGCGGAACGCATTGACTGGATTGTGGTTTTCGATGGCGCCAAGGCGCTTCTGTTCGAGAACGAAGGTTTCAGCGATGCGCCGGACTTCAAGCTTCTGGAGAAGGACGAGATCGACAACCCGCCTGACCGCGAACTGAAAACCGATGCGCCAGGACGTTCGGCCGATAATGGCCACGGCCAGCGATCCGCCATGGACGAGACCGATTTCCATGAGCAGCAGGAAAGGCGCTTCGTCAAACGCGTCGCGGAATCACTGAACCACTCCGCGATGGAGAACAAATTCGACCGGCTCTATGTATTCGGCGCGACCAGTTCGCTGGGCACGTTCCGCGACAATCTGCATGAGAAGGTCACGGAAAAAATCGCCAAGGAAATTCACGGCGACTACGTGAACCACCCGGTGAAGAAGCTGGAAGAGCGGTTCAAGAAGGAGCTGGCCCCGCCCAAGGAAGACTTCGAAATTCCCGGCGGCTAGCGCAGCGCCGCGACTTCCAGAACATTTTCGGGCGGGCGGCCAAGGGCCGCCCGTTCGCCGTTTATGGCGATGGGGCGCTCGATCAGTTTCGGGTTCTCGCTCATCGCCTTGAGAAGCGCGTCCTCGTCAGTGACGTCCTTCAGGCCCAGCTCCTTATAGACGTCCTCTTTCGTGCGCATCAGCTGCCGCGCGGAGTCGAAATCCAGCTTCTTGACGATGGCTTTCAGCGTGTCCGGACTCGGCGGGGATTTCATATATTCCACGATTTCCGGATTGATCCCGTGCTGGCGCAGCAGCGCCAGTGTCTGGCGGGACTTGGAGCAGCGGGGATTGTGATAGAGCTGGAGCGTCATTGTCCGGCGTTCCTGTTTTCGTGTTGTGCGGCCATCGCCAGTATGCGGCGGGCGCGCGTCAGGTGAAGAATCTCAACCATTTCGCCATTCACGCTCAACACCGCCTTGCCCTGGTTTTCAGGCGCGTCGAAGGCGGCGGCGACGGCTTCGGCCCAGTCGACTTCGTCCGAGGCCGGCGAGAAGGCGCGATTGGCGAGGTCGATCTGCGCGGGGTGGATCAGCGTCTTGCCGTCGAAACCGAGGCGCCGGCCCTGAAGCGCCTCCGCCTCGCACCCTTCGGCGTCTTTCACGTCATTGAACACCCCGTCCAGCGCGATCAGGCCGCAGGCGCGGGCCGCGGCAACCGTGGCGGCCAGGTGCGGGACCAGCTCGGCGCGGTCCGCGCCGGGACGGGCGCGCAGTTCGGACGTCATGTCATTGCCGCCAAAGACCAGCGCCTCCAGCCCGGTATCGGCCGCCTGCGCGATCTCTTTCAAGTTCATCAGGGCGCGCGGCGTTTCGATCATCGCCCAGAGCGGCGTCTGGGCGCCGGCCGGGAGCATCCGTCTTACCGCCTCAAGGTCCGCGGCGGCGGCGACCTTGGGGATGACGATGGCGTCGGCGTTGGCGTCCGCGGCCGCTTTCACGTCCGCCGCAATCCAGTCCGAGTCCAGCGCGTTGACGCGGATAACGTGCGCGGCGCGGCCTTCGCGGCTGGCGATGCGGTCCGCCGCCATGGTCCGCGCGGATTCCTTGTCTGCTTCGGCTGTCGCGTCTTCCAGATCAAAGACAAGGATGTCGGCGTCCAGCCCGCGCGATTTTTCCAGCGCGCGGGCGTTGGAGGCCGGCATGAAAAGGGCCGACCGCCAGAGGCGGGGTGCGGAGGCGGTCATGGAGCCGCCCTATTTGGCCTGCTTCTTCAGCTCTTCGAGGATGTTGTGGAGCAATCCTTCAACATTGCGGACACGGAACAGGAGTTCCTCAACCTGAATGTCGGAGACTTCAAAATCCGCGTCGGGTTCGAAATCCGCCGCTTTCTCTTCCGGGTCGATCGCCATGACGCGCCTCTTGCTGTTTTGTGAAAACCTTCGGATCGAAGTCGCATTGGCCGGGGATGCTGTCAACTTGGTCGCCAAGCGGTCTCGAATCCGGCTACCCTACCCGCTATACGGGATTTTCCCGCCCGCCAATTCCAGCAGCAAATCCGCCCCGCCGCCATGGCCGATGCGCCCCTGATCTCCATCGTCACCATAAACCGCGATAACGCCGCCGGACTGTACCGCGCCCTGCGCAGCGTGGAGCGGTTGAACCGCGCCTGCGAGCTGGTGGTCGTGGACGGGGATTCCAGCGACGGCTCCGCCGAGATTGCGCGCGATTTTTCCCATATCGTCACCACCCTGATCGCCGAGCCCGATGGCGGCATCTATGACGCCATGAACAAGGGCGCGCGGGCGGCCACGGGCGAATGGGTGATCTTCATGAATTCCGGCGACGCTTTCGACGCGCCGGAGGCGCTGGACGATCTGGATCTGGACGGAGCGGACATCGTTTATGGCGAGGCGCGCGCCGCCGGGGCCGGCCATGTGCGCCAATACGCGCGGTCGCTGTGGCGGGGCATGGCGTTCTGCCACCAGGCGGCGCTGACGCGGCGCGAATGGCTGGAGAAATTCCCCTTCGACGAGTCCCGGCGCGTGATCGCGGACTGGGAGTTCTTCGTGAAATGCGACCGGGCGGGCGCAAAGATACGGAAGACGGACCGCGTGATCGCCAGCGTTGACGATACGGGCCTGTCCTATGGCGACAGCGCGCGCCTTGCGGCCGAACGCCTGCCTGTCGCGCTGCGCCATTATGGCTGGAAGACCCCGCAACTGATCCCCTTCTATCTGAAGCTGATGGCCCCGGCCGGGGAGCGCGCGGCGTGAGCCGGCCGCCCATCATCATCGCCGGCGTCGGGCGCAGCGGCACGACCGCCGCGTTCGAGCTTATCCATGGCTGGCTGAAGAATCTGGAACAGCTGGGGACCCCGGTTTACGAGCCCTATATCTGGGATTCCAAAGCCCTGTTCCGGGGCGATGATCTGAACCCGGACGGCTTCACCACGCAGGCGTTTTCGGCGCGCGGCGTGCTGACCCATCTGGAAACGCCGCTGTTCCTGACCAAACCCGACGCCGCCCATGACCAGTTCGTCGAGAACCTGGTTCCGGAGGGCGACGGGCTGATCAAGATGATCCGCGGGTGCGGCCGGCTGGAGGCGTATTCGCGGCTCTACCCGGACGCGAAGATCATCGGCGTGGTGCGCAACCCGTTCGACAGCGTGAATTCGGCGCATCTGCATTTCTCGCTGCTGGGCGACGAGTTCCACCGCAGCGACAAGCTGCGCCTGGCCGAAGAGATAGAGCGGCGCTTCGGCGACAAGGCCGACCTGCCCGCCAGCCCCGACGAGAAGGAGCATGTCTGGGCCGGTTACTGGTGGCTCTACATGAACCGGGCGCTGACCGAGCATTACGCGGCGCACCCGAAGAACGTGATGCTGCTGCCCTATGAGCTGCTGCTGGAAAACGAGGCGGTGGCGCGCGACCGGCTGGCCGGGTTCCTGGGCCTGGCGCCGCTGGCCGCGCCGGAAGTGACGCAGGGGCGCAAGCGCACCGGAGTCACGACCAAGGCCAACCGCGTGCTCAGCGAGGCGGAGATCGGCTTCCTGACCGATTTCCAGAACTGGTACGAGGAATTCCTGCTGGACCCGCTGGAGACGGAGGGCCTGATCTCCGACCGTTACAAGCTGGGCGGTCTGCAGGATTTCTACGAGAAGAGCACCGGCCATTCCCTGCTGCGCAAATATCCGACCTGGCGCACCAGCGTCGGCTGGCGCTTCGCATTTGACGGGCGGACCGGCCACAAGAAGCAGGACGCGGAGACGCGCGCCAGCGAGGCGCAGGCGCAGCTGGAAAACGCGCTGAAATCCCTCGCCCGCCCTTCCCGCAATGACGACGCACAGATCAGCTGCATCGTCAGCATCCATAACGAACCGCTGGAAACGATCGAGCGGGCGCTGGGCTGTCTGCTGACGCAATCGCTACGGCCGACGGAAATCATCCTGGCCGATGACGCGTCCGACGAGGCGGTGTCCACCCATTGCCGGCGGCTGGCGGAATCGCATTTCAATGTGCGGCACCTGCGCCAGCCGAACAATGTCGGCCCCGGCGCGAACCGGCATCTTGCGACCCTGCAGGCCCGGCAAAACTGGGTCGCCCACATGGATACGGACGATTTCTGGTGGCCGGACAAGCTGGAGGCCGAATGGGCGGCGCTGCAGGGCGCCGACGATCCGCTGAGCGCTGTCGCGATGAGCGATGTCGAGGTCTATGAGGACGGCGATTACGATCATAGCTGGGTGATGGAGGAGCTGGCGGCCCTGCCCGGCTATCGCCAGGTCGGCTATCTGTTCCGCCGCGACGGCCCGGTGCCGCGCGACATGCTGATGACCAAGGCGCTGTATCGCGCCGCGGGCGGGTTCGAGACCTATGGCCGGATGTACGAGGACTGGGTCTTCAAGCTGCGCCTGACGCGGGTGGCGAGCGCCTGGGTAGCGACCGGGCGGAGCGGGGTTTCCTATTACCGGGAGCGCGATCTGGGCCTGTCTTCCGGCGATGCGATGAAGCATCTCTACTGGCGCTGGTTCGCCCTGTGCCGCAACGCGGCGATCGAACCGGATTACGAACCGCTGCTGCGCGATGGCTTCTGGATGGCGGCTGAACTGCTGCCGGCTCATGAATGGCTGCGCAAGCTGTTGCACATCGCGCTGGCCCGCGCGGTGAAAAGCGGCGACCCGCAACCGGCCCTGCGCCGCGCCGCGCAAGGCTTTCTGGACCGCGCCCGGCTGGACCGCCCCGAGGGCCATTACGCCGGGGAGCTGGAACGCTTCGCCCAGGACTTGATGGGCATGGAACGCGGCCAGAACCGGACCCGGAAGCTGAAACTGGTCCGCACGCGGTAGGTTTTTTTGCCTCGCCCTCTTCCTCCCTTCACCCGTCATCCTCCGGCTTGACCGGAGGATCCAGGGAACGTGGGGCGCAAAGATTTCAACTGGGTCCTCCGATCTCCGCTGCGCTCCGTCGGAGGATGACATTTTGGGTTGGTGTCTTCGGTTACGCGTGACCCGGTCTGATTGTTTTCGATTCATCCTCTTGTTTTGTCATCCCGCACGGAGCGAAGCGGAGATGCGGGATCTCGGCGAACGAGGACGCAAGCTTTGCCGGGATCCCGCATCAAGTCCGGGATGACAATGGTGGGTGATATGGAGGTTGCGTTGTCTTCTGTGACGGCCCTTCGAGACGCCGCGCCTGAAGGCGCGGCTCCTCAGGGTGAGGGTGATGGGGAGGAGGAGAAATAGCCGCTTCCAAACCCAATCCTTAGCCTGAGGAGCCCGGAAGGGCGTCTCGAAGGCGAACTCCAGAGGGCGCAAACTTCCTCTGGAAATCACGCGATTCATACCGAGGAAACGCCCCTTGCAATCCATCTCCGGTTCATATACTTTATTTTGTAAAGTTATTTATACGAGGGAAATGTGATGAGCACGCTCACTCAGGATCTGGACTATATCAAGGACCTTGCCGAGCGCGGGGAGACCGCGCCGCTGGTGGGGGGACGGTTTGCGTTGTGGTGGGGGGTGCTGACCGCCGCCATGCTGGGGCTTCACTGGATGGCGCTGACCGGACGGGCGCCGTTCCCGATCAACGCCATCGGCGCGTTCTGGATTGGTTACGCGATTATCGGCGGCATCGGCACGGCGCTGCTGGCGACCCTGGTCAAGGACCCGGCGGGGGTTTCCTCGGTCAATAACCGGCTGGCCAATATGGTCTGGTCGACCATTGGCGTGCCGATCGGGCTTTATACGTTCGGCGTTTTCCTGGGCGTGGCGTTCGGCGCGGCGCCGCTGGCCGCCTTCGACACCATCCTTGGCGTGGCGTTCGCCTGCTACACCATCGCCTTCTATGCGGTGGGGCGGTTCTCCCGCGACCGGGTGATGCTGGGCTTTGCGGTGATCTGCGCGGCGGCCACCGTCATTTCCGGCCTGCTGATCGGGCAGAGCGTGCTTTATCTGGTTGCGGCGGGCTTCGTGCTGGCGACGGCCGGCGTGTCGGGGCTCTACCAGTTGGCGCGGGCGCCGCGCACGACGGTATAGACCGATGCCAGAGTTCAACGCCGATAATCTGGACGAGGTGATCCACGGGCGGCTGCGGCTGGGCGTGATGGCCTATCTCGCCTCCGCCGGGGCGGCCAGCTTCGCCGACCTGAAGGCGCAGACCAGTGCGACGGACGGCAATCTTTCGGTGCATCTGCGCAAGCTGGAAGACGCCGGATATGTGGAGATCGCCAAGAAGTTCGAGGGTCGGAAGCCGTTGACCACGGCGAAACTGACCCCGGCCGGGCGCAAGGCCTGGATCGCCTATCTGGAACAGATGCGCAGCCTGATGGGCGACGCGGCTGAATAATAAAAATCGCTAACCGGCGGCGCGGCGAAGGCGGTCATTGATCGCCTCGCCCAGCCCCGCCTCGGGAACCGGCGCCACCGCGATGGCGCCGGTTTCTCTGTCCAGACGCCGCAAACAGGAAAACAGGTTCGCGGCGGCCTCGGCCAGATCGCCTTCGGGCGAGAGGTTCAGCGCCCCGTCCGGCGCGCCGGGGCCGAAACCCAGATACGCCTCCCCCGTTTCCGGGGCGCTGGCGTTCAGGCGCAGGCGGGCGTTCGGCGCATAGTGGCGTCGCAACATGCCGGGGGAGCCGGTCTCGCCTGGTTTTGCATCGGCCAGCGGGCCTGAGACGGCTTCGATCTCCGCGCGTGAGAGGCCGCCGGGGCGGAGCAGGGTTGCGCCCTCCCCGCGCACCGCGACCACCGTGGACTCCACGCCGACGCGGCAGGGGCCGCCATCCAGGATCAGGTCGATCGCCTCGCCCATCCCTTCCACGACATGAGCCGCGGTGGTGGGGCTGATGGTCTCTGACGGGTTGGCGCTGGGGGCCACCAGCGGGCCGCCAAACGCTGCCAGCAGGCTTTGCGCGGCCGGGTGCGCCGGGGCGCGCAGAGCGACCGTATCCAGACCCGCGCGGGCGAGATCGCAGACCCCGCAATCGGGGCGCGCGGGCAGGACGAGAGTGAGCGGGCCGGGCCAGAACGCGGCCGCCAGCCGTTCGGCCAGACCTGAAGCCTGACCGTGGCGCGCGGCCTCCTCGAAGCCGCCGACATGGGCGATGAGCGGGTTGAAGCGCGGGCGGCCCTTGGCGGAATAGAGCCCGGCGACGGCCTGTGGATTCGAGGCGTCCGCCGCCAGTCCGTAAACCGTTTCTGTCGGCATGGCCACGAGCCCGCCGCCGCGCAGAATTTCCGCGGCGCGGGCGATGGCGGCCGGATCGGCGGCGTTGAGGACAGGCGCGGTCATGACCGCCCCGACATGCCCGCAAAGCGCGGGCGGCGTCTAGTCCGGAACGTGTTCGACCTTGCCGCGCGCGGGGTAGCGTTCCTTCGCCACGAAGTCGATGGCGCTGAGGAGATCGTCGAGGCCGGGGCGGGCGAACGGGACCGTCTGGACAAAAGAGGCGTAGAGCGCGAACTCCGGATCGATCAGGAACAGGCCCGGTTCGGTGAAATATTCCGGCTCGCCGTCCTTGATCGTCTGAGAAATGAACAGGCCCCATTTGCGCGCTTCTGCCAGCTCGAACCCCCAGCCGACCTTCAGATTCTCGATCTCCCATTCCTTGACCGAAGCCTCGGCGGTTTCCTCGTCATCGGCGCTGAGGAACAGGACGGAGAGGCCGCGCGCCTTTAACTCATCGGCCCGCTTGTCCCAGGCCTGCATGGTTTTCTTGCAGATCGGGCAATGCTTGCCGCGATAGACATTGATCAGGGCGAAATGCTCGATCGACTGGTCGCGCAGGGAGAACCGGCCTCCGCCAACCAGCGGAACCGCGAGATCGGGGGCCGGGCGGCCGGGGATGATCGGCTGGATATCGGACATGGCTTTTACGGTCCCTCATATGAATTATTGAGCGGCGTCTGAAACGCGGCGCGGAATGACGGCGTTCCCGGCCATTGGCAGCGGGCAATGGCGGGAACGGAACGAATCGGGGACAAAGAACGCATGACCGACCCTGTCCTGATTGGCGTTGCCGCCTTCCTCGCCGGCGCGTTTCTCGCCGCCCTGATCGTTTTTGTCCTGACCTCGCGGCGCGCGAACGCCGCGCGCGAGGAATTGTCGCGCACGAAAGGCGATTTGCGGGAGGCCGCGGTGAAGGCCGGGCAGGCCGACGATATCCGCGCGAAGCTGGACCAGAGCGAAGCCCGGCTGCATCAGGCGGAGAAGGATCTGGAGTCGCTGCGCTCCCGCGCCGAGGAGCGCGAGAAGGCGCATCAGGAGAAGGTGGAGACCCTGATCGCGTTTCGGCAGGACATGGAAAAGGAATTCAAGACGCTGGCCGATCAGGCGCTGGAAAAGCAGTCCAGGACCTTCGCCGAGACCAATCAGGAAAAGGTCCAGATGCTGCTGAACCCGCTTCGCGAGCAGATCAAGAATTTCGAGACGGCGTTCCAGAAAGACGGCCATACGCGCACCGAACAGACCACGACCCTGCGCCATATGTTCGAGCAGCTGGAAAAACAGACCGGGCAGATTTCCAAGGAAGCGACCGACCTGACCAACGCGCTGAAAGGGTCCACCCAGCAGCAGGGCGCGTGGGGGGAGATGATCCTGGAAACGATCCTGGAGAAATCGGGGCTGCGCGAGGGCGAGGAATTCGTCACCCAGAACACCGCCCACACGGCCGAGGACGGAACCCGGCTTCGGCCGGACGTGGTTGTGAACCTGCCCAACGAGCAGAAGCTGGTCATCGACTCCAAGGTCAGCCTGCTGAGTTTCGAGCGCTGTGTGAATTGCGAGGAAGAGGCGGAACGGAACGCGCACCTGAAAAGCCACATCAATTCGGTGCGCAACCACATCAAGGGGTTGTCGGCCAAGGATTACGCCCAGCTTTATGGCGGGGTGGATTTCGTGGTGCTGTTCGTACCGATTGAATCCGCACTGTCGCTGGCGATCCAGCATGACAGCGAGATCCAGAGCTATGCGGCGTCGAACAATGTGATGATCGCCTCGCCCAATACGCTGCTGATGGCGCTGCGGACGGTGCAGAATCTCTGGCGGATCGAGAACCAGAACCGCCACGCGCAGGAGATCGCCTCCCGCGCCGGGGCGCTGTACGAGAAATTCGCGGGGTTCGCGGAGGATCTGGAGAAGGTCGGGCTGAATATCGACCGGGCGCGCAACGCCTATGACGACGCCCGCAAGAAGCTCTCCACCGGGCGCGGAAACCTGGTGCGTCAGGCGGAGATGCTGAAAGAGATGGGCGCGGAAACCAGCAAGTCCCTGCCCGACAAGCTGACCGCCCTGTCGCATCACGAAGACGACGAGGAAGACGCGCACGAGGCCGGCGCCCTGCCGGGCGGCGAAGACTCCTAGTCCAGCGTCTGGCGGTAGCGGTTGACCGCGATGGTGGTGATGACGGTGAGCTGGATCAGCATCGGCCAGATTTGATTGACGATGTCGGTAAAGCCGGCGTCTTTCAGCACCACGGCGCGAGTCAAGCGGATGAAATGGGTGGTGGGCAGAGCCTCCCCCAGCCAGCGCGCCCACAGGGGCATCCCCTCGAACGGGAAGATGAAGCCTGACAGCAGGATCGAGGGCAGGAAGAAGAAGAAGGTCATCTGCATGGCCTGCATCTGGGTGCGGGCCAGCGTGGAGATGAGAAAGCCCAGCGCCAGATTAACCACGATGAAGACGGTCGCCCCGAGCAAAAGCGGGGCGAGGCCGCCCGTGAAGGGCACGCCGAACAGGCCGACCCCCGCGATCAGCAATATGGCGATCTGGATATAACCGACCCCGACATAGGGCAGGATCTTGCCGATCATCACCTCCATCGGTCTGGCGGGGGTGGCCAGCAGGGTCTCCATCGTGCCGCGCTCCAGCTCCCGCGTGATGGCGATGGCGGTGATCATGGCCATGGTCATGGTAAGAATGACCGCCAGCAGACCGGGCACGATGTTGTAGGCGGTGACGCCGGCCGGGTTGTAGCGGCGATGGACGACAAGGTCCCAGGGCGGGGGGTCGGGCGCGGCCAGCGCGGCTTCCTCCATCAGCGGCGAGAGGGCGCGGTCCAGCAGGACGGGCAGCGCGCCGACCGGGCCGCCGGCGGCGACGGGGTCGGTGGCGTCGGCCTCCACCACGATCTGCGGGCGTTCGCCGCGGACCAGCGCGCGCTCGAACCCTTCCGGGATGATGACCACGAAATCGGCCGCGCCGGTCTTCAGGGCCTCGTCGCCCTCCGCCGCCGAGCCGACCACGCGGGTCACGTCAAAGAAGGTGGAGGTGTGCAGGGTGGAGACGATGGCGCGGGTGAAGGGGCCGTCATCGCGGATGTCCAAGAGGGTCGGCAGGTGGCGCGGGTCGGTATTGATGGCGTAGCCGAACAGGGTGAGCTGGACGATCGGGATCATGATCATGATCGCAAAGGTCAGCCGGTCCCGCCGCATCTGGACCAGTTCTTTCTTCAGGACGGCGAATATGCGGCTGAAGGAGTACATGACGCCTCAGGCCGCCTGCGCCGCGTCATCGCGGTTCTGCTCAATCAGGTGGATAAAGACCTCTTCGAGGCCCGCCTCGCTCTCGCGCAGCTCCAGATTTTCACGGTCCTTGTAGGGGGCGAGACTGCGCGCCAGCGCGCCGGCGTCCTTGCCGGAGACGTGCAGGGCGTCGCCGAAGCGGGCAACCTGTTCGACCGGGGCGAGCCGGCGCAGCTCCTTCGCCAGATCGTCGAGGTCCGGACCCTTGATGCGCCATGTAACGAGGCCGGAGCGTTCGGGAATTTCGGCGGCGGGGGCGTCGACCAGCTTGCGGCCCTTGTGGATGAAGCAGATGTGGTCGCACTGGATCGCCTCGTCCATGTAATGGGTGGAGACGAGAACGGTGATGCCGCTGGCCGTCATGTCATGTATCCGCTCCCAGAAATGGCGGCGGGCGGCGGGGTCGACGCCGGCGGTGGGTTCGTCCAGCAGCAGAAGGTCCGGCTTGTGGATCATGGAGGCGGCCAGCGCCAGACGCTGCTTCCAGCCGCCGGAGAGCTGGGAGGCGAGCTGTTTCGCGCGGTCGGCGAGACCGTATTCCGCCATCACCGCGTCGACGCGGGCGCGCACGTCCGCCTCGCCATACATGCGGGCCATGAAATTGAGGTTCTCGCGGACGCTGAGTTCCTCATAGAGCGAAAATTTCTGGGTCATGTAGCCGACGCGCTTCTTGATCCGGCGGCCTTCGGTGAGGATGTCGTAGCCGAGCGCGGTTCCCTCCCCCTCGTCCGGGGTGAGGAGGCCGCACATCATGCGGATCGTGGTGGTTTTCCCCGATCCGTTGGGGCCGAGAAAGCCATAGATGACGCCCTTTGGAACGCTCATGGAGAGATGATCGACGGCGGTGAAGTCGCCGAACCTTTTGGTCAGACCCTCGACCCGGATGGCGGGTTCGGCGGCGTTCATCGGTCCAGCCGTACCTGGACGGGCTGGCCGGGATGGAAGCGCGCGGGGTCTTCGGGAATGGCCTCGACGCGATAGACCAGCTTGGCGCGCTCGGTCTCGCTGAAGATGACGGGCGGGGTGTATTCGGCCTGTGTGGAGATGAAGGCGATTTCGGCGGTGAGACCGGCCGGACAACCGTCACACGCGGCGCTGACGCCCTGACCGGCGGTGACGCGGGCAAGCTCGGTCTGCGGTACGAAAAAGACAAGGCGCATGGCGTCGTCCGGCAGCAGGGAGAGGACCGGGGCGTTGGGGGAAGCGGCCTCGCCCGGGCGGCGGAATATGCGCTGCACCCGGCCGGGCGCGGGGGCGCGGAAAGAGCGGTCGGCGAGCTGTTCGGCGGCCAGGGCGAGGCGCGCTTCAGCCGCTTCAACTTCGTCCCCGGCGGCCTGAATGGCGTCCTCGCGGGCGGGCAGCGCGGCGAGCTGGCGCTGCGAGGCCAGTTCCTGCACCCGGGCGCGGGCGACGCCGAGGGCGCGTTCGGCCTCGTCCAGCTGGCGCTGCGGGGCGGCGTCCTGCGCAACCAGTTGCTGCGCGCGGTCATATTCTTCCTGCGCCAGGGCGAGATCGGCGCGGGCGGAGGCGAGGCGGTCGCCCGCGGCCTCCACCTCTTCCGGGCGGCCGCCGCGCTGCAGGTCGGCCAGGCGCGACCGGGCGGCGGCGAGCTGGGCCTGCGCTTCCTGCACGGCGAGGCGGGCGCGTTCGGCGTCGACGGAAAACAGCGGCGCGCCTTGCTCCACGCGGTCGCCCTCCGCCACGTCCAGCGTGGTGATCAGGCCCGGTTCGCGGGGGCTGAGATAGCGGTAATCGCCTTCGGCATAGCCCAGCAGGGCCCCGTCATCACTGGCGCCGCAAGCAGCGAGGGCGAGACAGGCGAGCAGGATGGCGGCGCGGATCATTTGGGCTTGCCCCCGTCGGCGCGCATCCCGTTCAGTATGATGTCCAGATGATGCTGCGCCATGATGTTGCCGGGCAGCGGCGGGTCATCGGCGCGGGCGAACGTGGTCATCCAGACCATGTGCAGCATCAACCCGCCGATGATAGAGCGGGCCGCGGCCTGCGGATCGACATCGCGGAACTGGCCCTGCGTGACGCCAGCGCGGATCAGGCGCTGCAGCGCGCCGAGGCCGACCTCGATCACCTCTTCCCGGTAGAATTCCGCCAGTTCAGGGAAATTTCCGGCTTCCGCGATGATCAGGCGCGGCACGGCGAAGCGGCGCGGATCGCTCATTGCCTCGCCCATGAAGCTGACCGCCATGCGCAAGGCCCCGGCGGGGTCGTCCTCCGCATTTTCCATCAGGCTGGCGGCGTGGGCGGCGACCGGCGTGACGGAGCGGCGGATCAGGGCGCGCAGCATGTCTTCCTTGGACGGGAAATAACGATAGAGCGCGCCCTGGGACAGCCCGGCCCCGCGCGCAATCTCCGCCACCGTGGCGCCGGAAAATCCCTTTTTCACGAAGGCGTCCAGCGCGGCGTCCAGAATATCGTCCGGGCGGGCTTCCGGGCGGCGGCGCCAGCCCGGTTTCGGTGTTTTTTCGGCTACGCTCATGCCCCTTAATAAATGAACGCTCATTTATTTACAAGAGTAGCGGGGGCGCTTTCGCCAAGGCCGGCGCTTAATGAATACGGGTGTCAGGCCCCGGTCTGTATCGGCTGCCAGAGTTCGATCTTGTAGCCCTCCGGGTCGATGAACCAGCCGAAACGGCCATAATCATAGGACTCGATTTCACCCGCGAGTTCGGCCCCGCCGGCGCGCGCCTTTTCCAGCACGCTCTCCAGATCGTCGACACGGAAATTGATCATGGCTTCCCGCCCGGACGGCTGGAAATAATCGGTGTCCTGTTTGAACGGACCCCAGACAATACGCAGGTCCGGCGCGTCATCCTCGGACGGCTGGAAGGCCGTTCCGTTCCAGCCGTCAGTTACGTCAAAGCCCAGATGGTCGCGATACCAGGCGGCCAGCGCCGCCGGGTCCTTGCACTTGAAAAACACGCCGCCGATGCCGAGCACTTTCGCCATGCGAACAAGCCTCCCCTACCAGTGCGGCGAGACCTCCCGGCCCGCGAAGGCCTCTTCGAGCCGCCGCCTTGTTCCGTTTGTAACATCATCGGGCAATCGGGCAGGGGAAAACCAGCCGCGTTCGGCGATTTCGAACCCTTCCAGCGGATCCACCGCGCGCCAGGAATCGGCGCGGAATACGATGACATGGTCGCCGCGATAGCTGGCATGGTTGGAATAGACGCCGAAAAGCGACAAGGTTTCGGGATGAACGCCCGCCTCCTCCGCCGCTTCGCGGCCCGCCGCCTCGATGGCCGTCTCGCCGCGCTCCACCCCGCCGCCGGGCAGGTGCCAGCCATGGGCGTAGGAATGGCGGATCAGGGCGACGCGCCCCTGCTCATCGGCGGCGATCACGCGGACGCCCAGCGTCATCGGCCGCTTGAAACGCCACCACAGGCGCATGACAGGTTTCCAGGCCGCGCGCACATCCACCGGATCAATCATGGCGCCCAGACTGGCGTGTTCGCGTCGCGTGGCAAGAGGGCGCGGTCATGACCCGGCCCGTGGCGGCCGCGGGCGCGGTGGTGTTCCGCGGCGATGACGTGCTGCTGATCCGGCGCGGCCGCGCCCCGCTGAAAGGAAGCTGGTCCCTGCCCGGCGGCAAGATCGAGTTCGGCGAGACGGCCATCGAGGCGGTTGCCCGTGAAGTGCGCGAGGAAACCGGCTGCGAGATCGAGGTGATTGGCCTGATCGATGTGGTCGACCGCATCGACCCCGGCAGCCATTACGTGCTGGCCGATTATGCCGCGCGCTGGATCAGCGGCGAACCGCGGCCCGGCGATGACGCCGACCGGGCGCGCTTCTTCGCGCCGGACGCGCTGGCGCCGCTGGATTTGTGGTCGGAAACCGTGCGGGTGATCGCACAGGCGCGCCGCATCCTTCATGAATCAGTCAGAGACGGTTCAGGGTCCCGGCGTTAGGTTGCGCGCGATGAAACAGCGCGTTTTTCAAATCCTCGCCGGGCTGACCGCCCTGACGCTGCTGGCCGCGCCCGGATGGGCGCAGGAACGCTATGACCGCGTTCTGGAGAACCAGGCCGAAGCGCCAGAGCCGGACGAAGCGCCGGCGCAGCCGAAAGTCGTGCGCTCCAGCCTGCTGATCGCCTTGGCCGAGACGATTGGCGGGGCGCATTATCTGCGCCTGACCTGCGAGGGGCGGGATTCCCAGTACTGGCGGAACCGCATGGTTGAGCTGCTGGAGCTGGAGGCGGGCGAGCGTTATCGCCTGCGGGACGCGATGATCGAGGCGTTCAATGACGGCTATCGCTATCAGGAACGCCGGTATGCGCGGTGCGGCGCCGAAATGAAGGCTGAGGAACAGACGCTGTCGCGCACAGGCGCCGATCTGGCGAGACAACTGGGCGATCCCTATCTATAGGGCTGAATTCAAACTGTCGCTTGACCTTTGAGGCGCGTTCGCGCCGACTGTCTTTTGCGGACAAAACGCTGTGGGAGCATTCAATGCCGAAAGCTGGCCGTTATGAAGGGAATGACGGGCGCGTGGTGGAAGAAGAACAGAAATCCATCGCGCTGGACCGCATCCTGGACGCCTGGGACGACGCGCTGGGCGACGGGTGCGAGCCGGACCACATCGCCACCGCCGCCATCTTCGCCGCGCTGACCGACATGATCGACGCCTATGGCGAGGAGCCGGTGGCGGAAATGGCGGAATCCCTGCCCGAACGCATCCGCAAGGGCGAGTTTTCCATGCGCGAGGGTCAGGCCCACTAGGCCCCGCCGCGCGCCGCCTTCATATCTTCCGACAATTGAGCGATGTCCTTCACGGTGAATTTCTCGCCGCGGACGCAGACGATATCGCGCTCATCAATCCTGCCGAACCAGTCCACCGATTCCACGGGGACATGGATCAGGCCTTCCACCATGCCGCCGGCCAACATCTGGCGCACCTTGATCTCTATCAGGCCGTTTGACTGGGACATGGCGCGCCTTCTTTCGTTTCGCGGTTCATTGCCGGGGAAACGATAAGGCGCGGCCATTTATAAAGAATGACGGCCGGACCACGCGCCTTGGGGGAGACTGCGTCATGGCCCGGCCGCCGAATCCACCGTTGCCTATTGGGGGGCGCAACGGCAGGGGGTCGCCGGCTTCTATAGGGGGAGGGACGCCGGCTTTGGTTCAACGCACATGGGAAGCGAATCCGGCGTCCGCTAGGGGCTAAAACTGCAGCCATGCCGGAATTTCACGCCGTTATT
The DNA here is from genome assembly GCF_013911995.1 of Euryhalocaulis sp. Lineage (NCBI taxonomy): Bacteria > Pseudomonadati > Pseudomonadota > Alphaproteobacteria > Maricaulales > Maricaulaceae > Euryhalocaulis > Euryhalocaulis sp. Next base: position 9,550 of record NZ_JACESD010000011.1, on the reverse strand, counting down.
TAACCCACGATAGAAAAATCCTGTCGGCGGTCGCCCATCGAGGGTATTCTTCCCCCATGGCGCGGCTGGCGATCTTCTGCGACGGAACGTGGAACCGGCTGGATTCCCGCTTTGCGACCAATGTCGTGAAACTGGCCGAATCCGTTGAACCGGTGGCCCGTGACGGCGTGCGGCAACTGGTTTTCTACGATGACGGGGTGGGATCGGGCACGGCGGTCGCCAAGGGCGTCGACAAGATGATCGGCGGGGCGACCGGCAAGGGATTGCTGCGCAATATCGAGGACGCCTACCGCTTCCTGATCTTCAATTACCAGCCGGGCGACGAGATATACGTTTTCGGCTTTTCGCGGGGCGCCTTCACCGCGCGCAGCCTGTGCGGCCTGATCCGCAATTGCGGCATTATCCAGCGGCGCTACGCCTCCCGCGTGGACGAGGCGATTGCGCTGTATCGCGACGGCAGCGAGGCCGGGCACCCGAACGGGGAGAAGGCGCTGGAATTCCGCGCCCGCTACGCCGCCGATCACATACTGAACGACCGCGATATCGCGCACCGGAAGGCCGAGGCCGATCCGCCGCCGCGTCTGCGGGTGGATTTTCTGGGCGTGTGGGACACGGTCGGCTCCCTGGGCCTGCCCGATACATTCATCACCGGCCTGTTCCAGCGGAACGAAAAGTTCGCCTTCCACGACACCCAGCTGAGCGCGATGATCCGCGCCGGGCGCCACGCCGTGGCGATTGACGAGAAGCGGGAGAGCTTCTCACCGACGCTGTGGACCCCGGACGAAAGCCACGACCCCGAAAAAGTGCAGCAAGTCTGGTTTCCGGGCGATCACGGCTCTGTCGGCGGCGGCGGGGACATCACAGGGCTGAGCGACGCGGCGCTTCTGTGGATTGCGGAGGGCGCGCTGGAGGCGGGGCTGGAATATTCGCCCCTGCCCGATACGCCGCTGCGCACCGCGCGGCCCGACCACGGGGCGGCGCTGGAGAATATCTCCTCGGCGGCGCGCAAGGGCGGGCTGACGTCTTTCATTACCCGGCGGCTGCCGAAAAAGGACCGTCTGGCGGTGCTGGAGAAGGCTTATCGCGAAGAGGTCAAGCGGCTGGAAAAGCTGGGCCGGGCGGAACTGGCCGCGGAGCTGAAGCCGCCGCGCATCGCCGTGGAGGAACTGGCGGCGAGCGCCATTCTGCGCTGGAACGAGGCGGCGGAGAACCTGGCCGAGGGCAAGCCCTACCGCCCCGGTACGCTGGACGGGCTGAAAGATTTGCTGGAAGGCGCGGCGGCGCTGGCGAAATCGGCCGCGGAGCGGCTGTCCGCGCTGGCCGCCCGGTTTCAGCCCTCCGGCTGAAGCGTTTCCATGAAGCGGACGGGTTCGCCGAGCCCTTCGGCGACCACTTCATCGTCGCGCATCACGATATTGCCGCGGATGATGGTGGCTTTCGGCCAGCCGGTGACGGTCATGCCCGCGAACGGGGTCCAGCCGGACTTGTTGGCCATCATCGCGTCGGTGATTTCCTTCTTCTCTTTCATATCGACGATGGTCAGGTCGCCGTCATAGCCCTTGGCCAGACGCCCCTTCCCGGCCGTGCCGAAGACGCGCTGGGCGCCGGCGCTGGTCAGATCCACAACGCGCTCAAGGCTGAGACGGCCGGCATTGGCGTGATCGAGCATCAGGGGCAGCAGGGTCTGCACGCCCGGCATGCCGGAAGGCGATTGCGGATAGGGCTTTTCCTTTTCCTCCAGCGTGTGCGGGGCGTGGTCGGAGCCGATGACGTCGGCGACGCCCTGACGCACGGCCTCCCACAACGCGGCGCGGTGATCGGCGCCGCGCACGGGCGGGTTCATCTGGGCGCGGCCCTTCAGGCGCTCATAGGCTTCCGGACCCTCCAGCGTGAGGTGCTGGGGCGTGATCTCGACCGTGGCGATATCGCGCGCGGCGGCCAGAAGCGGGATCTCGTCCAGGGTGGAGACATGCAGGACATGGATGCGCTTGCCGCATTTGCGGGCCAGGCGGATCAGGCGTTCGGTCGACAGGCGCGCGGCCTCGGCGTCGCGGACGTCCGTGTGGCTGGTCCAGTCGCCCTGGCGGGCCAGCGAGCGGCGGTCTTCCAGCCGGAATTCGTCTTCGGAATGGAAGGTGGCGCGGCGATTGACGTTGCGCAGCACCGCCTCCACGCCCTCATCCGTCTCGATCAGGAGATTGCCGGTGGAGGCGCCCATGAAGACCTTGACCCCGCAACAGCCGGGCAGGCGCTCCAGCTCGCCCAGATGTTCGGTGTTCTGCGGCGTGCCGCCGACATAAAAGGCATGGTCGCAATCCATGCGGCCCCTGGCGCGCTTCAGCTTGTCGGCCATGGCGTCCGGATCGGTGGTGGTGGGATTGGTGTTCGGCATTTCGAACACCGCCGTCACCCCGCCCAGAACCGCACCGCGCGCGCCGGCCTGAAGGTCTTCCTTGTGCTCCAGCCCCGGCTCGCGGAAATGCACCTGGGTGTCGATAACGCCGGGCAGGACGTGCAGGCCGGTGGCGTCGAATACCTCGCCCGCGTCCGCGGTCGAAAGATCGCCGATATAGACGGTCTTGCCGCCGGTGATCCCGACATCGGCGCGGAACGTGCCCGCGTGATTGACGACGGTGCCGCCGCGTACGATCAGATCATAGGTCTCGGCCATATCTCGCCCTTCGTTTTGACGCGGACCGGAAAATACGGCCCGCCCTCTTTTAACGGGGCGGAGCGTGAAGAATCCAGTTTTGCGCGCGGCGGCTCAGGCGGCCGGGGCCGGCGCCTTCCCCTGCGCGGCGCGGCGGAACAGCCATGCAGACAGCATCCAGAGCGCGGTGAAGAAGGCCGTCGCGAACACGATATCGGTGGCCTGTCCCCAGCCGGCGGCCAGGGCGGCGAGCGCGACCAGCGCCTGTGCAAGCGCCGTCGCGCCCAGCGCGGTAGCCATGCCGCGCGGCCGGAACCGCGCGATCAGGGCGCCGATGAAGCCCACGGCCAGCACGCCGACGAACAACATATTGGCGTCGTGATTTTCCGACCCGATGATTCCCACCGCGCCATTCACCCAGATCAGCAGGAAAGCCCCCAGCGCCGCGATTGCCGAAGCGCCGCGATAGGCCAGACTGCCCGAACGCCGGAACGCCAGATAAAGCGCAAGCGCGGCCCCCGTCACCAGCGCGCCCATGATCACGAAATCAGCAATGCTCCAGTCCATGTCCGTCTCCCCGTCGGTCCGGCGGCAGTTTCGCGCCGTCAGTGATTTCTGACAACGCAATAAGGCCGGATGATGGATTTGCGGGCCGGTTCAGGCTTGCAACACGCCCCGGCCGCCCGCATCTAGCCGGGCATGACGCAACCCGCCCTTCTGACCGACCGCGCCGTCCTTCGCATTAGCGGGGAGAATGTGCGCGAATTCCTCAACGGCCTTGTCACCAACGAGATGACCAAGGGCGACGACGCGGTGTTCGCCGCGCTGCTGACCCCCCAGGGCAAGATCCTGGCAGAGATGATCATCAGCGATGGCGGCGACGGGGCGCTGTATGTCGACACGCCCGCGGAGGGCGCGGCGGCGCTGATGCAGCGGCTGGCGATGTACAAGCTGCGCGCGAAGATCGAGGTCGCCGATGTCAGCGAGACGCTGGGCGTGGTCCTGCACGGCGCGGGCGCGTTTGCCGATCCGCGCCATGACGGCCTGCCGCCGCGCGCGATCGCCCCGCGCGAGGGCGTCCCGGCGGCGGACGGTTATGACGCCGCGCGCATCGCGCTGGGCGTCCCGGAGCTGTTCAAGGACTACCAGCCCGCCGACATTTTCCCCGCGGACGCGGCAATGGACTGGTTCAACGGGGTCAATCTGAAGAAGGGCTGTTTCGTCGGGCAGGAAGTGGTCAGCCGGATGCACCGCAAGGGAACGCTGCGCAAGCGCATGCTGCCCGTGAGGGTGGAGGGCGGCGCGCCGGACTACGGCGTGGAAGTGACCGCCGATGAGAAGCCGGTGGGCGATATCCGCTCCTCCAACGGCGGAGACGCCATCGCCCTGTTGCGGATCGACCGGCTGGAGAAAGCGGAAACGCCGCCCGTGACGGACGGGCGGCGCGTGGACGTGCTGCGGACGGGCGCGCCCTAGCGGGTCGCCGCGACCTCTATCGTCACGGCGATCGAGTCAGAGACCGCGCCGTCGAAATCGCCGCCGCCGACATTCCAGCCCGCGCGCTCGAAACCGAACTCGGCCTGTGCGTTGGCGGTGTCGCCGCTGATCGCGACCGAGAACGGCAGATTGAACGGGTGCGACTGGTCCTTGATGGTCAGAACGCCCTGCGCCGCGTAGCCGCCCTGAGTGGCGGTCACGCTGTTCGAGACAAAGCGCGCCTCGCCGGACCCCAGCCAGTCGGCCGAGGTCGCCGTTTCGTCCCGGTCGGAGTCGCCGGTATCCAGAGAGGCGAGATTGACGCGGGCGTCGATCTTCGAGCCTTCCAGATTATCCGGATCGAACCAGATATCGGCCGACCAGTCGGAAAATTCGCCGTCGAACGCTTCGCCGTCGATCTCGCCTGCGAAGGTGAGCGCGCTCTGCGCCTGATCCACCGTCCAGCGGTCGGCGGCGTTCTCGGGCGCCTCGGCGGCCGGGCCGGCGGTTTCGGCGGGCGCGGCCTGGGTTTCGGCTTCGGCCGGGGCCTGGGCGGCGGTGTCCGGGGCGCCGGAGTCGCCGCAGGCGGCGAGGGCCAGCACGGCGAGGGCGGCGGGGGCTATGCGGATCATGGCGGGTCTCACTTCTTCGAGAAGGGAATCGGGATCATGCGCTGCAGCAGGTCGATACGCTCCACGAACTGATGCTTCAGCGCCGCCCCGACATGTAGTGCGAGAAGCGCCAGAATCACCCAGGCCATCTTCGAATGAACATTCTCGAACACCGCGTCCAGCGTCTCTTTCGTGTCACGCGGCAGACCCGGCAGGATGGGCAGGTGCGGCCATTCGAACAGGAAGAAGAAGCGCGTCGGGATGCCCAGCGGCGAGGACGACACCATCAGCCAGCCGGCCAGCGGCATGGCGATGATCAGAACATAAAAGGCCCAGTGGACGGCGGTGGCGGCGGTTTTCTCCCACGCTTTCATCTGTTCCGGATAAGGCGGGGTCTTGTGGGTGAGGCGCCAGATCAGGCGCGCGACGGACAGCACAAGAATGGTCAGGCCCACCGATTTGTGGATCTGGAAATAGTTGAGCTTCTGCGTGCTGTTCGGCAGGTCGCCCGCCCACCAGCCGAAGAAGATCATGCCGATAATGGCAATGGCGATCAGCCAGTGCAGCGTCATCGCGACGGCGTTGTAGCGGCGTGTTCCGGTCATGGAGGCGCTGCTCCCTTGAAGCCTGTTTCTGCCTGTAAGGGAATGATAACGGCGCGCGTGGCCGCGTCACCTGTGAAAGCGTGACTGGGCGCCGCAGCATTTGCGCCATTGGCCGCGCGGCTTCCGCCCTCTAAGTTCCCCCTCTCCACGCCAGAGACGAGATAAAGAGAGCTTCGCCAAACATGCCCTATACCGCCCCTGTGGAAGATATCCGCTTTTCTCTGGAAGACGTCGTCGCGATGGACGGCCTGAAAACGACCGGCGCGTTCGACGAGCTGTCGCGCGACCTCACCGCCCAGATTCTTGAAGAAGCCGGCAAGTTCACCGCCGACATCCTTGGCCCGCTGAACCGGTCCGGGGATCAGGAAGGCTGCACGTTGAAAGACGGCGCGGTGACCACGCCCAAGGGCTTCTCCGACGCCTATGCCCGCATGGTCGAGGGCGGCTGGCAGGGCCTGGCCGCGCCGGCCGAGCATGGCGGCATGGGCCTGCCCCGCGCGCTGGGCGTGGCGCTGCAGGAAATGATGCAGGCGGCCAACATGGCGTTCGGCCTCTGCCCGATGCTGACCCAGGGCGGGATCGAGGCGTTGCTGGCGCATGGCGACGAGCATCAGAACAGCGTCTATCTGCCCAAGCTGATTTCCGGCGAATGGTCCTGCACCATGAACCTGACCGAGCCGCAGGCGGGATCCGACGTCGGCGCGCTGCGCACCAAGGCGGAGCCGAACGGGGACGGGTCCTGGTCCATCACCGGCCAGAAAATCTACATCACCTGGGGCGAGCATGATTGCACGGAGAACGTGATCCACACCGTGCTGGCCCGGACCCCGGACGGGGTGCCGGGCACCAAGGGCATCTCGCTGTTCCTGGTGCCGAAATTCTTCGTGAACGAGGACGGATCGCTTGGCGACCGCAACGCGGTGAAAGCCATCGGTCTGGAAGAGAAGCTGGGCATTCACGGCTCCCCCACCTGCACGATGGACTATGCCGGAGCCAAAGGCTGGCTGATCGGCGAGGAATTCGACGGCATGAAGCTGATGTTCACGATGATGAACTCGGCGCGCCTGAATGTCGGGATGCAGGGCGTGGGCGTTGGCCATCGCGCCTATCAGCGGGCGCTGGCCTATGCGCAGGACCGCACGCAGGGCCGCGACCTGGACGGCGACTATCCGGCCGCCATCATCAATCATCCGGACGTGCGCCGCATGCTGATGGTGATGAAAGCCAAGCTGGAGGCCGCGCGCCATATCTGCCTGGCGACCGCCGTGGCGGCCGATTACGGCCTGCATTTCGAGCTGGAGGAAGACCGCAAGGCGGCGAAATGGCGTGAAGACCTGCTGACCCCGATGGCCAAGGCCTGGGGCACGGATCTGGGCGTCGAGGCCGCATCGCTGGGCGTGCAGATCCATGGCGGCATGGGCTTTATCGAGGAATCGGGCGCGCCGCAGCAATATCGCGACGCCCGCATCGCCCCGATCTATGAAGGCACGAACGGCATTCAGGCCATCGATCTTGTTGGCCGCAAGCTGTCCATGGATGGCGGCATGCCGATGAAGCGCCTGATCGAGGAAATGCGGGAGACGGTTGAGGATCTTGAGACCAGCTCCAACGAGGAGCTTCCGCTGATCGCGCGCCGTCTGGCCCCCGCTGTCGACCAGCTGGAGCGCACCGTCGCCTGGCTGACCGACAAGAAACGCGACCCGGAAGAGCGTCTGGCCGGGGCCTATCCCTTCCTGACGCTGGCGAGCGAAGTGACCGGGGGCTATTACATGGCCATCGGCGCGGTGGCCGCGCAGCGCCGTTTGAAGAACAAGGAAGGCGATCCGGGCTTTGCCGATTCAAAGGTGGCGCTGGCCCGCTATTACGCCGACAGCGTGCTGCCCAAGGCTGCGGGCCATGCGGCCGAGGTGATGGGCGCGGCGGACGCCATGCTGGACTTCCCGGACGAATACCTGGCGTAAGACCGCCTGACGTCTAGGCCCCGCCATAGAGGCGGGGGGCGAAGCGGTCGCCCCAGAACAGCTTGCCCAGCCCCTGCACGCTGCGATCCAGCATCGCGGCGCGGCGGGGCGAGCGGATAGCCCACAACAGACCGGCAGCGGCGCCATAGGCCACGGCCTGCGCCGCCCCGACCGCCATCCAGCCAATGACGCCCGGCGCGTCCGGCGGGGTGCGCGCGGCGCAGCTCTGGCTGGGCCCCTGCCCGTAAGCGAAGCCGCGCGCCAGCGCATAGCGCAGACAGGCGCGCGATTCCGGCACATATTCCAGAACCCGCGCCCGCGACGCCCAGCCGAAACGCGCGCCTTTATGCTTCAACATCGCGAACAGAAGATCGTCTTCGCCGCCCAGCTGATCGGCCTTCGCGTCGAAGGGCGCGGCGGTCAGGGACAGTCCCTCTCGCGCGATCATGGAATTGCCGCAGCCATGATAATCGTCCAGCACGGCGTCTTCGGCCGGTCCGGTGCGGGCAAAGAACCCCTTGAGGAAATCGCGATGCGCGGCCGGCGTCGTTTCAGGCAGAACCGTATCTATGGGGCCGAAAACAATATCGGCGCCCAGGTCTGTCAGCGCCGTGTCCAGCGCCGCCAGCCAGCCCGGCAGGGCTTCCTCGTCATCATCGAGAAACGCAATGCGCGGGGCGACGGCCGCGGCCCATCCGGCGTTGCGCGCGGTGGCGACGCCGGGGTTCGGCTCCGCAATCAGGGTCAGGCGGGCGTCCTTGATGCCCGCCAGCGCCCGGTCCGCGCCGCCTTCGGGCGCGTTATCAACCACGATGACCTCGAAATCCGGCGCGCCTTCCTGCGCCAGCGCGCTTTCAACGGCGCGCCGCAGACCGTCCGGGCGGCGAAACGTGGGTATGACAACCGAGATACGCGCCATGGGCGGCCTTCGCGAAAATTTTCAACGTCTTTCCTTGATATTCACCTATCACCGATAGGGTTGCGAACCGGTGAAGCCAGAGGGCGGGCGGCGGCGACAAGGTTTATGCGTACGAATCTGATTCACCCGGGCGAGCTCGGGCCCGACGAAATCAAGGCGTGGAAAGCCATCACCGCGGAGATGGGGACGCACAGCGCCTTCATGGAGCCGGAGTTCGCGCGCGCGGCGGGCCAGGCCCGCGGCGATGCGCGCGTGGCCGTTTTCGAGAATGACGGCAAGATCGTCGGCTTCTGGCCGTTTCACAAACGCCCCATGCATTTCGCGCGGCCCATCGGCGCGCCGTTCAGCGACCAGCACGGGCCGGCCATCCGGCCGGGCGCGGCGTTCGACCCCGCGGCGGCGCTGAAAGCGATGGGCATGTGCGCCTATGCCTATTCCACCCTGCTGGACCCGGAAGCGCGGTTTTCTTCCGGCGCGCGGGCCGTTCAGGATGGATACGTGGCGGAGACCGGCGGCGACGGGCAAGCCTATGCGGCGCGCCTGAAGGCCGAACACAAACGCTATCACAAGACCATCGAGCGGCGGCGGCGGAAGCTGGAAAACGAGCGCGGGTCGGTGGAGATCGTCCTGCGCGACCGCGATCCCGAAGCGTTCGAGCAGGTGTTGCGCTGGAAGCGCGAGCAATATGCGGCGACCGGCCTGCATGACGTTCTGGCCCCGCGCTGGGTCCGGGTGATGCTGGACGCGCTGGGCGATACGGACGCCGAAGACCATGGCCTGCGCATGTCCACGCTGCGCGTGGACGGGCGACTGGCGGCCGGGGAAATCTGTCTTCTGGGCGCGGGCAGCCTGCATAGCTGGATTCCCGCCTATGACGCGGAATTCGGGATATATTCGCCCGGCCTGCAATTGCTGCGCGGACTGATCGAAGGGACCGGGGAGCTGGGCGCGGACCGCGTCGATCTGGGCGCGGGACATGGCTATTACAAACGCTATTTCACGTTCGAGCGGCGGGCGCTGATCGACGGGGCGGCGTTTGCGCGGGGCGCGGGCGCGCAGGTGATGAAATCGGCCATGGGGGGCTGGCGCGGGCTGGAAACCGCGCCGCTGGGCCCGATGTCGAAACTGGCCGGGAAGGCGCGCCGGCGGCTGGGCCAGATCGCAGCCGTGGAGCCGGGCCTTGGCGGACGGGTGCGCGGGGTCGCGCGCGCCTTCAGGCAACACGCGCCGGGCTGAACGCCTTATTGATCCGCCCGCGCAGGGCGGCGCATAGTCTTCCCATGAAACGCCTGTTTGTCTGTCTTGCGCTGCTATGGGCGCTGCCCGCC
>NZ_JACESD010000010.1:0-62550 GCF_013911995.1 Euryhalocaulis sp. | reverse complement strand
GGGCGGCGCGGGGCTGGCGCAGGCGGCCAGGGTCAGCACGGCGAGGGCGGTAAGAAGTCGGTTCATGTCGGGTCCTCCTGACAGAGCGCCCCATAGCTATCGGATCGCGCGCCCTATATCACCCCGGAACGCGCGATGTTTTGAGGGAAAAATGACCAGAACCGTGACCGCCGCCGTGCTGCTGATCGGGGACGAGCTTCTGTCCGGACGCACGCGGGACATCAATCTGCAGCAGATCGGACAGTTTCTGGCCCCTGTCGGCATCGACGTGGCGGAGGCGCGCGTGGTGCGCGATGACAGGGACCAGATCGTGGACGCGCTGAACACGCTGCGCGCCGCCCATGACTATGTTTTCACAACCGGCGGCATTGGCCCGACGCACGACGATATCACCGCCGATTGCGTCGCCGCCGCCTTTGGCGTGTCCATTGATATACGCGACGACGCGCTGGCGATCCTCGAGGAATGGTACGCCAAAAGCGACGCGGACCTGACCGATGCGCGCCGCCGCATGGCGCGGATACCGGACGGCGCGTCGCTGATCGCCAATCCGGTGACCGGCGCGCCGGGGTTTCAGCTTGAGAACGTGTTTGTGATGGCGGGCGTGCCGAAGATCATGCGCGGCATGCTGGAGGATGTTGCGGGCCGGCTGGAAGGCGGGACCGAGACGCAATCGGTCACCGTTCCGGCGGAAGAGCTGCGCGAGGGCGATATCGCGGCGGCGCTGGGCGAAATTCAGCAAGATTTCGAGTCTGTCTCTCTGGGCTCCTATCCCTATTTCAATGATGACGGCACGCGCGGGGTGAACATCGTGGCGCGGTCGCGCGATGCGGACGCCCTGCATGAGGCGGAGGCCGCGCTTCGCCGTCTGGTTGACGCGCGGGGCAGGTCAGCGTCCTGAAAATGCATGGCTGGTTTGCAAAAGCGCCTGTTCCCGGCGCGCAGCCCATGCCGCAGCCTCAGGCAAATTCGCGTTTGCCAGCCTCACGGTCTGGCGCCATAGGAAGCGCAGCCTTGGCCTTTGCCCCATGCCGGGCGGGGCGCATAAATACCAATAACGGCGGTCCGCCGAACGAGACACGCCGCACTCACCAGCAGCCAAGAGGGTAAGCCCATGCGTGTCGGTGTCCCGACTGAGATCAAGAACAATGAGTTCCGCGTCGGCCTGTCGCCGGCCAGCGTCCGCGAATATGTCGGCCGCGGTCACGAAGTGACCGTTCAGGCGGGCGCGGGCGCGGGCATTGGCTGCGACGACGCGGCCTATGAAGCCGCCGGCGCCTTCATCGCGCCGGACGCGGCCGCCGTCTTCAAATGGGCGGAAATGATCGTGAAGGTGAAAGAGCCGCAGCCCGAGGAATGGGTGCAGCTCCGCGAGGACCAGATCCTATACACCTATCTGCACCTGGCCCCCGATCCGAAACAGACTCAGGGATTACTGGAGTCCGGCGTCAGCGCCGTGGCGTACGAGACGGTGACCGACGCCGCGGGCGGCCTGCCCCTGCTGGCCCCGATGAGCGAGGTCGCCGGGCGGCTTTCCATTCAGGCCGCGGCGCAGGCGCTGCAGAAGAATAATGGCGGGCTTGGCATGCTGCTGGGCGGCGTGCCCGGCGTGCTGCCGGCGAAAGTGGTGGTTCTGGGCGGCGGCATTGTCGGCCTGAACGCGGCGCGCATGGCCATGGGCCTTGGCGCGGACGTCACCATCATGGAGCGTTCAAACGCCCGCATGCGCTATATCGACGACGTCTTTGGCGGCCGTATCCGCACGCGCTATTCCACCGCGCAGGACGTGGACGAGGCGATTGACGAGGCGGACGCGGTGATCGGCGCGGTCCTGATCCCAGGCGCCAGCGCGCCCAAGCTGGTCACGCGCGAGATGCTGAAAGACATGAAGCCGGGCTCGGTGGTGGTGGATGTCGCCATCGACCAAGGCGGCTGTTTCGAAACCTCCCACGCCACCACCCACGCCGACCCGACCTATGTGGTTGAGGAAGTCGTGCATTATTGCGTGGCGAACATGCCGGGCGCGGTGCCGAAAACCTCGACGCACGCCCTGAATAACGCCACCCTGCCTTACGGCCTGCAACTGGCCGATCAGGGGCTGGAGGCGATCAAGGCCAACCCGCACCTGCAGGACGGCCTCAATACGCACAAGGGCAAGGTCACCAACATGCACGTTGCCGAGAGCCTGAATCTCGACTTCGTCGCGCCGCTGGACGCGCTGGGCCGGTAAGGCTCAGCCCTCGCTCATCGGGGTAATGGCGGGCGCGACGACTTTCTTGCGGGAGTCGAAGCGCCTGCCCAGCTCCTGGGCTTCCTCTTCGCTGAACTCCTTGCGGGCGAGAGTGAAGAACTCTTCTTCCTCCTCTTCCATGTGGTGCTCGATCAGCTCCTTCATGGCGCCGAATTTCTGACCCCATTGCTCATTGTCCTTGGGCATGGTGTCGAGTTCTTCCAGCATGGAATTGACCATGTGGTGCTCGTTCTTGGCCTCGTAGGATTCAGCGGAGTCGCCCTTCTGGGTCAGCAGGTCGTAAAAGGTGGCTTCCTCCACCTTGTGATGCGACCACAGATCAATCTTGAAATCCTCGAACAGGTCGTGGCGCGTCTTCTTGGCGCGCGCCGTGGTGTCCGCGATCTGGCTCATCAGCTCGCGCGCCTTGTCGTGGTCTTCCTTGATCCGCGTATAGATATCCATGTCCGTTCAAATTCCTTGGCTGGGTTGGGCGGCGCTGATCAAACGGATCAGAAAAAATCCGGTTCCAGCGGCGTTGCGGGGATTGAGCCGCGCGGCAAACACGGCATGATCGCAGCCCACGTGCGGACGTGGCGGAATTGGTAGACGCAAGGGACTTAAAATCTTAAAAAAGTCTTAATTTAAGATTGAAAAAATCAATAAATTCAGTATAATAGCCTGTAGGCGAGATAAGAAATTTACCCACACATTCGTTACACACTTTCACATTATGAGCCCTCGCCGGAAAGGAGCACACCATGCCGGCGAAACACGTCATCATGGGCGGCAAGGTCCATCTCTATAAGCGCACCCGTTCAAAATACTGGCAGTGCTCGACCTTCCTTCAGGGCAAAAATTTTCGCGTCAGCACGAAAAAGACGAGCTTTGCGGAAGCCAAGGATATTGCCGAGGACTGGTATCTAACCCTGCGCGGGAAATCCCGAGCCGGTGAGCTCGTCACCGAGAAAACCTTCGCCGAGGCAGCCGAACAATTCTGGCGGGAATATCCGGTCATCACGCAAGGAGACCGGAACGAAATTTACGTCGAGATGCACCGTCGGCGACTGGACAAATATCTCATTCCTTATTTTGGAAAGATGGGCTTGTCGCAGATCACACCGGGCGTCGTTCAAGAATATCGGATTTGGCGGCGTGAAAACTCACTTCGTGGGGGGCCGCCTGCCCGGAGCACGATGCATCAGGAAATCGTGGTTCTGAGGCAGGTGCTAAAAACGGCGCTTAGGCACGGGTGGCTAACTCATCTCCCCGATCTAAGCATGCCCTACAAATCGGCCGGTAAAATTACGCACCGAGCGTGGTTCTCACCCGAAGAATATAAACAACTCTACACCGCGACCCGACGACGCGTAAAAGCACGACAAGGGACACGTCATTTAGGGTCCGCTCAGCAGCTGCATGATTTCGTACTTTTTATGGCCAACACCGGACTGCGGCCAGACGAGGCGCGGCATTTAGAACACCGAGATATCCAGATCGTTCAGGATCTCGATAGTGATGAGATCATTCTCGAAATTGAAGTTCGCGGAAAGCGTGGTGTCGGTTTTTGTAAGAGCACGACCGGTGCGGTTAAGCCTTACCAACGAATTGTCAAAAGAAATAACCCCAAGCCGACAGATTTGGTGTTTCCACAAAAAAACCTCTATCGAGACATGTTCAATAATATACTCAAGGAAGAGGGCCTGAAACACGACCGAGACGGCCAACAGCGAACGACATATAGCTTACGCCACACCTACATCTGTTTACGACTAATGGAGGGAGCAGACATATATCAAATAGCCAAAAACTGCCGAACCAGCGTGGAAATGATTGAGAAATACTATGCCGCGCATATTAAAAATACTTTGGACGCGTCAGCTATTAATGTGAAACGTAAGAGAAAACTAAGCAAAAATGTAGACATAGAAGAAGTTACTTGATATAAAGCTACGGCCTTGATTGTGGAGCACGATTCCGCTTTACAAGGTCACATGCGGACGTGGCGGAATTGGTAGACGCAACGGACTTAAACAAACATTTTGAGTGCGCCCGTGGAAATGCGGGACGTAGAACTGCTCAAATTCGGGGGAAGCTAACGGCCGTTTCAATGGCTCAAGCCCATCCCGAGCCAAGCCCAATCACCTTCACGGCGGATTGGGAAGGTGTAGAGACTAGACGGGCAGCATCTAAGGTCGGTAATCGCCGGCTATGATGAAGGGATAGTCCAGACCCCAAACTTCAACCCGCCGACAAGCTTGGCGCGTTGAAGGCGGCGAAAGTCGTGGCAGGTAAGAAAATCCGTAGGCCAGGAATGGCCGTGGGGGTTCGAGTCCCCCCGTCCGTACCAATCAAAATTTCAAAACATTTCCCTGTAAAGAACCAAGGCGTGGCGAGCACCCGCCTAAGCCGGTCCAGTCCAGCCCGTGGCGATTAAGGACTGGATGGTTCTAATTGTCCGAAATCGGTGCTTGAGATCCGTGATCGAACCACAAGCGCCAAGTTCGGACCTTCAAAAGAAAACGCCAGAGGTCCCGTGGACTCCTCTGACCGTTTCTCTCTTTAATTTCTTAGGGCTTCGCCCTCAGCGCGCTTCGCAAAAAATAGACGGTCTCCCGAGGCTCATTCGCCTTGCGGCTCCACTGCGCCCGCCATCGATTTTTCTCTCCGCTTGCACACCCATCCTCGACCGGAAGCAGGGGTTCATGAGCAACACGAACCCCAAGGAGGGATTTAAAAATGAAATCGAAAAAAGGAGACATCAGAATCTATGTGGCCTGTCTGGCCGCCTACAATAACGGCATCTTGCACGGCGCATGGATTGACGCCGATCAGGACGCGCACGCGATCCGCGCGGAAATCCAAGCCATGCTGGCACGGTCCCCGATAGCCGGGGCCGAAGAATACGCCATTCACGATTATGAGAGCTTCGAGGGAGCCCCCATCAGTGAATATGAAGGCATCAAAGAGGTGACCGAGATCGCCGCTTTCATTGCCGAGCATGGCAAGCTGGGCGGTGCCTTGCTGGAATATTTTTCAGATATGGACGACGCAAAAGCAGCGATTGAAGACCGCTATGCGGGCGAATATCGCAGCGTCGCCGACTTTGCCGAGGAGCTGACCGAGCAAACCGTCACCATCCCCGAAAGCCTGCAATTCTATATCGATTATCAGCGCATGGCCCGCGATATGGAGATCAATGATATTCTCGCCATCGAAACCGGTTTCGAGGAAATCCATATTTTCTGGACGACGTAAAACCGAACTGAGAGCCGTGGTGCCCATCTCGGCTCTCAGTTTTTCTAAATAGATCTCAGGGATGGCGCACAGGCGCTATTGAATAAAAACAAGATAGGAAGAATAACTATGGCTACAGGTATCTATAAGACCCAGACCCCGGAGAGCGGCGCGGAATATGCGAGCGTCGATTACGGCATGGCATTAGCGCATCATGCTATTCCGCGCTACCAGTATGAGGCTCAAGGCTATGAGCCGCCTTTCGACGAGCTCCCGACGAAGCAAGAATTTGAGGCGCGGAAAAAGCCAATCGACAAGCCCGATGAAAAAGACGACGAAGCCGAGACTTAAGGGGGCGGCTTCCTTGTAATCGCCTTTCTGCGTGTCGCCCGAAGTCGCGCACGACGAAGCGCGGTGCTGACTTGATGCATCAACACGGCGCACCGTGTTCGCGCCTCGCTCGCCGGGGGAAGACCGGCGAGCTCGGCTTGCAGGGTTGAATAGAGTTCCAACAGTTCCGCTTCGCTTAATTCCGCCAAGTCTAACTCTGTAATGTGATTGGGCATGGCTCCATCCTCCTTATCTGAGGAGCCCCGCCGATCGGGGCTCTCGTGACAAAGAGGAGTGACTGCACCGGCTCAGTCGAAGCGCACCCTTTTAGGGCCGCAACGCCAGTGAAGGAGGACGGACGGCGCGCCGGACGCCTTGCGCTCCAACATGACTGTCCTGTGCGATAACCCGATGCTTACACGAGAGGCCGTATCAGGCTGGTGCGATAGATCGGGGACAGGATGGCCAATGTCCCAGCCTCAGACCGGACGGCAAGAAGGCGGAGCGATTTGAGCGTCTCTGGTCTTTGAAACGGGTCTCGACCCAATCTCGTATGAGTGGGCCTCACGCGACATGCGGCTTCTAATCGATCAAGCTGTCATGGCCCGCATACGCTTCAAGGGAAATGCGGTTCGTGGCTCCTATTTGCCCTTGAATCTCTGCTCTCTCACCATGGTCGGGCGCTTCTCATAAAGCCGCAGCGGTTGCGGCGAACCACTCAAAAATGAGGAGCGATCCCATGAGAAATTCAAAGACTCAAAAAAACCAAACTCAATCCGAAACCAATGCCGCGCGGCCGCCGGCCTTCCGGGTCATCGGCAATGTCCGGCCGGATGATCAAAAGCCGTACTGGCACGAATACGGCGCCCTCTGGGCGCGCCGCGATGATCAACCGGGCTACGTGCTTAAACTGCACGCTCTGCCCTTCGATCCGGCCATGCCGCTGCTGATCGTTCCGCAAGAACTCGAGCAGGGCGATTAATCGTAGTGGCTATCAATGCTCGACTTCGGTCGAGCATTGATTCTTTTAGTTATTTGAGTGATAGGGGTAATAAAAAAATTATCCAAATATCAAATATAGGAAGTTAATTTTATGAATATAGTAAAATAATTAATTGACTCCAAAAAGTTAAGGGTTTAAAAATGCTCTATGCTTTCACGAATATTTAAAAAAGTAAGTTTACACGCGTTGCCTCCCGCCCTCGGCGCGGGAAGCTTTACAATGATGCTCGGGTTTGGTGCTGCTTTCAATTCGATAGCGTCCCCAGCAGGCGCACTCCTTGTTGGTCTGGGGGGAGGTGCCGCAGCAGCAATTCCCATATCATTGGGAGTGTACTTCGCGACTGACCGGGCAATCCAAAGGTTTGCTCAAGAGAGCCTTACAGATAAAGGCGTTGCTGAATCAAGCTCAAATTCAAATACATTTACTCTTTAACCTTGTCATTTTTCAAAAAATAATATTGACTGAACTCAGCTCCTTTAGAGTCGGGATAAATTATGCGTGATGAAGTTGAGGCGATTTACGAAGAGGCCCTTATTGAGCGCTCTTTAAACGGTCAGTTTGAGAGTCTGGTGGGAATAATTCGTGATGTGGCAGAAACCAACCGAGTGCGAATTCGTGCTGATGCGGTGCTGTTTTTGGCCCGGAATTTTGAAGAATTGATCATCACGCCTGCTAACATTGCTTCACAACGAAATATAATTCCCAGTGAAAATTTAAGCCGTTGGGTTATGCGTGACATAAGATTTATCATTCATAATATATCTGAAGAAAGCCGAGAGGGTTCCGATAAAGAAATATCCTCGACTCTAGTGCTAAAGTTTATTGGTCGAAATATAGAAAATTTGTGGATTATGCAAATGGCATTGTGGGGTGACGAAGAGGGGCCAAAATATGAGTCGCGATGAAAGAGCGGCCAGACAAGGCGAAATCACTCTTTCAGTAACGCTTATGACACTGGCGGGCGCCCTTTTGGGTGCAACTTTTCTTTCATTTGTAAATGTCATTAAGGATGTAACAGGAGCCCTTGTTTGGGTGGTCTTTATAGCTGTGGGTGCATCCTTATTACTTCTATTGACCAGCATCATTGTTGGCGGAAGAGGAATAGCCAGAGGGCCAAAATTTAAAGGCTGGCGTGGTAGGTTTAATATTCAGGCAGTATGTGGATTGGCGGGCTTCATTTTATTGGTTCTAGGTTACGCTTTAGCGCTGTTGTCAGCGCGTTTTTAGAAATTTAGATATCACTCGAATCTTTCCGCGGGCGCCCTAGTCGAACGCCCTTAGCTCTCGCTGACCGCATCCCTGCCTTCGTGCGTTCAGAAATCAGCTCCCACTCATATTCGGCGAAGGCCGCGATCATGGCGAATTGAAGCCGCCCCAGCGGCGTATCAGTATCAATCCCATCGGTGAGGGATCGAAAGCGGATTTGCTTTTCATAGATATCGTTCAGCACCTGAACGAGATGGAGGAAGCGCCGGCCGAGCCGGTCTAGCTTCCAGACGACAAGATGATCCCCACGCTGGAGTGATTGGAGCGCTTGGTCTAGCGCCGGTCGCTTTTTCAGGGAACCTGAGACGCCGATATCCGCGAAAATCTCATCGCAGCCAGCCTGTATCAGAGCGTCTCGTTGTAATTGTTCGCTTTGATCGTCAGTCGATATTCTTAAATAACCTACTTTTTTCAAAATTCACGCATTTCTCTATACAGTATAATCCCAAAAAGGAACCTTTTTTGTCAATGTAATATTATGAAATATTTGCGATTTCAGGGTAGAAACTGGCAGTGATTCCATAGGCTTGCGGGGCGGCTCAAAATCGGGGCGGCCCAACCCAAAAAGGTTCCTTTTTCTACGTTTTTCCCTGCGAAGGACGTCGTGACAGGTCAAGGAATCTCTCTCGTGTATCAACGGTCCATAGCCTTTTGCGCTGCCGCTCTACTCACTGCATGTGGCGATCAATTTCCGGCAGGCGCTTGGGTTCTGGACGCCGGCGCCGAGCAAGGCCCTGCCTGCTTCCAACAACAACTCATGATCAACGAACAAAGCATGACGCTCCCCGGCATGGGCGACATGCCTGTTCGCTATGAGCGGTCAGGAGAGGGATGGCGCATCATCGAGACCAGTCTCATGGGCGATGCCGTCGGCTCGTTTGAGCGCGATGGATCGCGCCTTTCCCTCACCTTTGCCGTAAGCCGCTGCGTCTATCGCCGTGCCTGATTCCTGAAAAATAGCCTTTGTCCCTATTGGAGATGTTTTGATGAAACCCCTTCTTCTCGCTGGAACCGCCTGTCTTCTGCTGGCCGCGTGTGACACCGCGCCCGTTGACTCGGGCGGCGGCGCAAACTCAGGCACGACCACACAGGAAACGAGGGCCGGCAGTGGCGGCCCACGCGCATCACGCGCGGACAGATTTGAAAACCGTGCGGCGCTGCATGCCGCTATCGCGGCGGCCTTTCCTTACAACACCCAGACGCTACAGGGCTGCGCCAGCTCGAATACGCTGCAAGTCTATGGTGAGTGCCAGACCCGTGCGGGCACGATCTATGTTCGCGGCGAGGGCGACCGGTTCTCCCATGTCGCGCTTCACACGGGCGACGTGATCGGCGAGGACACGGAGCTTGAGCGCTTCCTTGGCCTGTTCGGCATCACCGATCCAGCGGCAAGGGACTGGGCCATTGAAATCTGGCGCACCGGTTCAACCGGCAACCGCGATGCGGGTTCGTATCGCCTCAGCGCCGGAACCAACATGTATGAACAGCTTCAAATCACCGTCAGTGACAAAAGCGCGGAAGCGGCCAAAGAACGAGAAGAAGCGGCCATCGCCACCAGTACCGCTTTGATGAGCCCGGCCGAGGCCAATGCCGACCCACAGACCCGCGCGGCGCTCTTGATGTTCAAGCACCACCCAGCGCTTTTGAACTATGACGGCCCGCTCAGCTATTTTGCGGCGATCAATAATTTGGAGCGCTTTGAGCGTGTCAGAGACAGCGAATTTGATTGGCCCGCTATGGCCGACGAATTGAGAGATGGCGCGCCCGCGCTTTTGGACCAGATCAATCCGACGCTTGAGCTCCAATATCAAATCGGCCTTGGCCCCTATGATAGAAGCAGCGGGGCCTTCCCGGTCTATCTGACCGCCTCACAGGCCCGCGCCCGTGCCCGCTTTAATCGGGAGGGCGATCCCTTGGTGATCCGGGAAACAACTGTCCCGCTGGCGCGCCCTGACACACAGCTCATGAAATCCGGCCCCGCCATCGAACAGGAATTTCCGGACCTATCCATGTTCTTCGGGCGGCTCGAACAATCCCCGCTCGAACTGGATCAGGCCGTGCGGCTTGAACGGATCCCGCTAAGCGAGTCTCGGGCGCGCGCCTTCGCCGAACAGAATCCCGGACGCGACAGCTTTCGTGATGTAACCTTGAGCCTCACGGTCGAAATCACCAATGTCGCAATCGAGCAGCATGGGAATTCCATGGGCCGGGTGCCTGTCTATGATGGCACGCCGCAATCGCTGCGCGTGAACGCGTCCTCGGGCGAATTGCTCTATGAGGAAACCTTGTAGGGGCTCAGGCCAGCCCGCCGACAAAAGCTTCGGTGTCACCGGGATCAGCGCGGAATAGGCGCACTGGCGCGCCGCAGCGTTTGCGATGGCATCGCAAACGCTTCTCCACTGTAGTTGTGGTTAGCTTAGCTCTTTGATTTTGGTCGTTGCCCGGGTTTGCGGCCCAATCCCAGTTTCTTGGCTGTTGCGGAACGACGTTCGGAATATTCCGGCGCGACCATGGGAAAGTCTGACCCCAGATTCCATTTTTGCCGATACTCTTCCGGCGACAGGTCATGCACGGTGTTCAGATGGCGTTTGAGTGATTTGAACTTCTCGCCGCATTCCAGACAGGTCACATAAGAGGGCGTAACCGCCTTCTTGATCGGCACCGCCGGCTCTTGAGGTGTTTCTTGCGCACCATCCTGTGCATCGCTAAGGGCCTCATGGACATGGCTCAGCAAGGCTGACAAATCTGCGGCTTGAAGAGTGTTTCTCGACACATAGGCAGAAACAATCTCAGCCGTAATTTCAGTAAGTGGTGCCGCTTCGTTGTTCATGGGGTAGTTTTTATCCTTGAGACTTGTTGCCTGTGGCCATTAGTTGGCGAGAAGTTTGAACCACTTCGTCAGTTTGTCAATTTCATGAAGGGAACCCGCTGGCTTATTGCGAATGCCACAAAAGGGGGAGAAATTCTGGAACGCGGATTTGACCCATCAGATTTTACCAGCCTTACTGGAATCGTCGGCACATAACTTGCTGCGTTCTGTTCATGACACAGAAGACGATCGGCAATTCCGCGACCACACGCGACAATTTCTTTACGCCAATCCGCTTATGTCTGGCCGGGGCGGTTGCGCTTTCCCATTCATGGATTGTTTTTTCTGGGCGATCAGCACCAGACCCGTTCGCCTATAACGATCTGACGCTCAGCTATATGGCGGTGAACGGGTTTTTTATCCTGAGCGGCTTTTTCATCGCCAAGAGTCTCAATGATCGGCAAAATCTGATTTCATATTTTGTATCCCGCGCGCTGCGGATCATGCCCGCGCTTTTGGTGCTGGCCGCTGCCGCTGCTTTCATTATTGGTCCCGTTACCTCAGGCGTGCCGATCTGGGAGGCGCTGTTCCGAGCCGATACATACCGCTATCCGCTCAACGTAATCTCATTTTTGGACACGCGCGGCGGTCCGTCCGGTTTTGCGCCCACCAATCCCTATAGCGGAGAGTTTTCAGGATCGCTCTGGACCTTGCGTTATGAGGTTCTTGCCTATGCAGCGGCGGCCGGCGCTTTCGGGCTGGGCCTTTTGTTTCGACGCTGGGTCATTCTTGGATTTCTTTTTTGTAGCTGTGTCAGCTTTATCTATCTGACACGCGTCGGTGTTCCCGCATTCCTGCCCGACTCCGCTTGGGTTTTTAACAGGTTGGGTATCGCTTTTCTGATCGGGTGCGCCGCTTATGCTTGGCGGCATTGGATCCCCTTGCGGCTGGATCTAGCCCTGTTGATCACACTGCCGGCATTATTTGTCGATTACCGGGCCGAAAGTGAGTTGTTCGCCAATTTTGCGCTCGGTTACTGGCTGTTTCTGATCGGCACGGCGCATGCGCCCCGATTCAACGGGTTCAAACGCATCGACGATATCTCCTATGGCCTCTATATCTGGCACTGGCCAGTCATGCAGGTCCTTCTCTGGAAGGGCCTCATCGACCAACCGCTCCACATGGCGGCAACAGCCATTCCGGTGGCGATCCTGATCGGATTCGTGTCCTGGGTGCTTATTGAGAAACCTGCGCTCCATCAAAAAAGTCGCTTCTCAGACGCGATCGAACAGGCGGCGGCTGTCCTGCGTGCCCGGGTTTTCTTACCGGAAAGAAAATCTGCATATCAGCAGGTTCGCTGATTGGATGCCGCGTTTCCGTCTTTTGGAAAAAAACGGGAACCGTTTGAGATATCCCAGCGTTTGGGGGGAAATAGAACTGATGGATCAGTCGGTCTGGCACCCATCATAACCAAATGGGGGGACCTATGAATAAATATCTCAAATTCGCGGCGATGATCCTGACCGCGACACTGGTCATGTTCGGCCTCAAATATCTCAATACCTATAACTGGGGCCACGTCTTCTTTAGCGAAACGCGCTTTTATATGGCCTTCATGATGGGGGCTGCGATGGCCATCATCATGCTTGTCTTCATGCTGGACATGTACAAAGACAAGAAAATCAATATGGCGATTGTCGCGGGAAGCGTCGTCTTGTTCGGCCTCACTTTGTGGCTGGTCAGAAGCCAGCAAACGATTGAAGACGAAGCGTG
The DNA here is from genome assembly GCF_013911995.1 of Euryhalocaulis sp. Lineage (NCBI taxonomy): Bacteria > Pseudomonadati > Pseudomonadota > Alphaproteobacteria > Maricaulales > Maricaulaceae > Euryhalocaulis > Euryhalocaulis sp. The sequence continues at coordinate 49,902 of NZ_JACESD010000010.1, read as the reverse complement.
GATGAAAGCGATGATCCCACACCATTCAATTGCCATTTTAACAAGTGAGCGGGCCAATATCAGCGACGTCCGCGTTCGCGAGCTGGCCAATGAGATTATCCTCGCCCAGCGCCGGGAAATCGAGGAGATGAAATTCCTCATCAAGGATATCGAGGACAATGGCGAAGCGAAAACAGAAGAAGATGCCGCAGCACGACCCGTTCCCGAGTTCAACGTGTCGCTCAATCCCGAGGAGTAAGAGCGGCACACCGCTTCCGGGCCGAGGCGGATCAGCCTCTTGAGCTGGCGGGTGTAGGCCAACCTCTTGCACAAAAAGATGATACCCCTTATGGGTATCATCATGACCGATCACAGCGCATTAAAGCCACGACTTGCCCGAATTGAGGGTCAAGTTCGGGGCGTGGCGAAGATGATTGAGGAGGGACGATATTGCATCGATATCGTCACCCAAATTCAGGCCATTCGCGCCGGATTAAGCCGGGTTGAGGACGTTGTTCTGCAAGATCATGTTGCCCACTGCGTGCAGGAAGCCATCGAGTCTGGCGATCTGGCGCAGCGCCAGGCCAAGATCGATGAACTCATGCGCGTCCTCCCCAAAAGCCGCCGGGAGTAACAACCATCGCGGCTTCTGTTTTTCTGTCGATCATTTTGGTGGGCCTCACTGCGCCGCTCCATCTCTGGGGTCTGGCCATGCTCACGCACAACTCCGTCTGGTTCGAAAAACGGGCCATGCTTTGGATCACCGTCTTGATGACCGGCATCATCGTGCTGCATGTGCTTGAATCCACTCTATATGCCGCCGGCTACTGGATCGGGCTGACTTATCTGGATATTGGTGGTTTTGAACGCATGGCGGACATCAATTTTATGAATGTTCTCTATTATTCGATTGTCACTTATTCATCTCTCGGGCTCGGCGATGCCTATCCGACAGGGCACCTCAAATTCATGACCGGGATTCAGGCGCTTAATGGCTTTCTGGCGATATCTTGTTCGGCCTCGGTCATGTTTGTCTGGATGAGAGACTATTTGCCGCAGATTCGCCGGTGACATTGTGCAATGAGCCAATTAAATCCTATAAGTCTCCCGTGAGCGTCTCGCAAACTCATATCGTTTCACGCCTGTGTGGGCGTCTGATGCTGGTCATGCTGGCGGTGCTATTGACACTACCGGCACCATCAGCCGGGGCAATGACCGTCTCGCAGATGGGTCACGAGCACGTCATGGGCGAGGCGATATCCATCGCAGCACAGAAATCCGACGCGCTGTGCGCGGCGGGCGGCACTGATCACAAGATGAGCCATTGCGACATGGACGCCAAAGCGGGCCATAATGAGGAATGCTGCGGCGATGATTGTGATGGATGCATTTGCACATCCTGCCTGACTCATCTCTCAGGTCTCATGATTGTCTCGGCAAGCGCCATGGATCATGACAGCGCTTCCAAGCTGAGTATCTTTGATCGCGCTGTCGAAACGCGCGTTACGCAAGTACCCAAATCACCACCTAAGTAACATTTTCATTGCTGCTCACGAATAATATTCGTGAAGTAATTCAATGTAATGAATGAATATGGTACAATCATATTCTAGAGGAAGGTGATATAAATGCAGTCAAGGCGAACATTTCTTAAGCAAACAGCGGTTGGCGTCGCTGCTTTCGGAGCGGCGCAACTCATGCCGGGTTGGGCGCGCGCTATGGTCCAGAGCCGGCCGGGCAACGCTTTTGACCTAACCATTGGTAAAACCCACTTTGATGTTGGCGGAAGACGCGGCACGGCCACAACTATCAATGGTACGGTCCCGGGGCCTTTGCTCCGTTTTCGAGAGGGCGAAGAGGTGACTCTGCGCGTTCATAACCAGTTGCGTGAAGACACATCGATTCACTGGCATGGCCTTTTATTGCCCAATGATCAGGACGGTGTGCCCGGCGTAACATTCAATGGCATACGACCAGACCAGACCTTCACTTATCAGTTCCCGATACGCCAAAGTGGCACCTACTGGTACCACTCCCATTCCGGGTTTCAGGAGCAGACCGGCATTTATGGGCCAATCATTATCGATCCCAAAGGCGCGGATCCTGTTCAATATGACCGTGAATATATCGTCATGTTGTCAGACTGGACCTTTGAGGACCCCAACCGTGTCTTCGCGAAACTGAAGAAACACTCCGATTATTATAATTTTCACAAGCGTACCTTTGGCGACTTTCTTGCCGATGTGCGCGAGAAGGGCCTTGGCCAAGCCGTCTCAGACCGCAAGATGTGGGCGGAGATGCGCATGATGCGCACCGACATCGCCGATGTGACCGGCGCCACCTACACCTACCTCATGAATGGACTTGACCCGGATGCCAACTGGACAGGCCTGTTCAAGCCGGGAGAACGGGTTCGCCTGCGCTTCATTAATGGCTCAGCCATGAGCTATTTTGATGTGCGCATTCCCAGCTTGCCGATGACCGTCGTCTCAACCGACGGCCAAAATATCGACCCGGTCGAAACGGACGAATTTCGCATTTCAGTTGCTGAAACCTACGATGTGGTCGTCGAGCCAAAAGCCGATCAGGCTTACACCATTTTCGCCGAATCCATGGACCGGTCCGGTTTTGCCCGAGGCACTCTGGCGCCGCGCGAAAATATGCGCGCCGCCGTGCCCGAAAGACGCAAGCCTTTCCTGCTGACCATGCAGGATATGGGCATGGGGGCCATGGCCGGTGCTGGTGCTGGAAAAGCCATGAGTTCTGACAAGAACGATATGTCGGCCGATGATCATTCTGGACATGACATGGCCGCGATGGGCGGCGCCGGTAGCGCTTCATCCGGTCATGGCGATATGGCCGGTATGGATATGGTGGATGCCGGGCATAATCACCCCAATGGACCGGGCGTGGCGATGGAGGCCATGAATCCGCAAGAGCGGCTGGATGATCCCGGCAACGGTCTGGGGGATGATGGATGGCGCGTACTGACCTATTCCCAACTCCGCAGCCTTGCTCCAAACCCGGATCCACGACCGCCTGAGCGCGAGGTGGAGCTCCATCTGACCAGCAATATGGAGCGCTATATGTGGTCCTTTGACGGATTGAAGTTCAACGAGGTCGACGGACCCATCCTGTTTACCTATGGCGAGCGTCTGCGCCTGACCTTGGTCAATGATACGATGATGGCGCATCCGATCCATTTGCACGGCATGTTTGTCGAGCTGGAAACCGGAGCCGATCAGCGCCCGCTCAAGCATGTCGTCAATGTCGAACCCGGCACCAAACGATCCATGCTGATCACAGCGAATGAGCGCGGCGACTGGGCCTTCCATTGCCATCTTCTCTATCACATGGCGGGCGGCATGTTCCGCGTTGTCCGAGTGGCTGACGCCGCTCACGCGCCGGCTCCCGCATCCCATTCCCGCCACGGCAATCATGGGGGGGCAATCAAATGAAATCCCTGACTCTAACTTTGATGGCCGGTTTCTTGGCGGCTAGCCCCGCGCTGGCTCAAGAAGGGGGACCGACATTCCCTGAATCCCGGCACGAAACCAAACATGAAATGGGCGGCCAGCTCCAATACATGATCATGGCGGATCGTCTGGAATGGCAGAGCAATAATGGCGATGAGATATTCGCTTGGGAAGGCTCTGCTTGGTATGGCGGGGATTACAACCGGCTTTGGCTGGATACCGAAGGTGAAGCCCTGATTGATGGCGAGACAGAGGCGGCAGAGGCCTCGCTTCTCTATGGGCGCGCCATCAGCCCGTATTTCGATATACGGGCCGGGCTGCGACAGGATTTCGAGCCTGATGCGAAGACCTATGCCCAGTTTGGCGTCATGGGTCTTGCGCCTTATTGGTTCGAAATCGACGCCAATGCCTATCTGAGTGAGGACGGGGATCTCACCGCCAGCTTTGAGGCGGAATACGAGCTTCTTTTGACACAAAGGCTGGTCCTCCAACCGCGTCTTGAAACCGGTTTCGCGTTTCAAGATGTCGAAGATCGCGAGCTTGGAGAGGGGTTTACCGACATCGAGGCAGGCGTGCGGCTTCGCTACGAAATCAAGCGCGAAATCGCACCCTATATCGGCGTGTCCTGGTCCCGGCCGCTTGGCGAGACCAGCTCAATCGCCTCCAGACTGGGGGAGAAAGAAAACAATATATCGGCGGTGATCGGACTCCGCCTTTGGTACTAGGAGGACCCGCTCATGATCCGTTCAATTTTAATCCTCGTCTTCACGCTCGTACTGCCAATGAGCGCAGCGGCGCAGACCACAGCCACCATGTTCAAAGGCCCATTTTGCGGATGCTGCGCCGGCCACGCCGATTATCTTCGTGAAAATGATTTTGAGGTGAGCGTTCGGGAAACCTCCGCCGAGAAATTGGCGGCGATTAAACAACGTCACCAAGTGCCTGCGCCCCTTCAAAGCTGTCACACTTTGCTGATTGAGGGGTATGTCGTCGAAGGCCATGTGCCCATTGAAGCTATCGACCATCTTCTGGCCGAAAGACCCGACATCATCGGTATTTCGCTGCCCGGCATGCCTGCCGGATCGCCCGGTATGGGAGGGCAGAAGACCGCGCCATTTACTGTCATGACCATCGGCGGTGACGGCGAACCGTTCGGGAAATTCTGAATAACCACACGAAAACAGGGGAGGCATCGCCATGTATGAACTTATCGGACCTTACTGGCATCCGATCGTAGTGCATTTCACGATCGGACTTCTGATCATCTCAGCGTTTCTTTACGCGGTCGCTTCAACGCGAAAACAGATTGCTTCGGCGCGCATCGTAGCGGATTGGACATTCGCCTTTGGCCTGTTGGCACTTCTGGCGACTGTCGGATTTGGCTTTATGGCTTACTACACAGTTGCCCATGATGATCCATCGCACGCCGCGATGACTGACCACCGTAACTGGGCATTGGTGACCACCCTCATCTTCATAGGGCTCGGCTTGTGTCGCTGGATATCAAAACGGGCTGACGCCCTTTTTACAGCAGGCATGATACTGGCAGCGCTCCTGCTGGGCATCACCGGCTTCAAAGGGGGGCATCTCGTCTTCCAATATGGGCTCGGTGTGCAGTCGATGCCCCAAGCCGAAGGACCGGGCCATGATCATGATCATGGGGATGGTGGCGACCACGCTGAAACAGCGGCCGAAACTTCTTCGCCAAGCATGCCAGATGGTCATGCTCACGAAGAAGGAGACTCTCATTCGGACGATGAGATAATGTCCGGGACGACTGCGGGTGAGACCGAGGCAATCCTGCCGGGGTCTCCGGAAGCCGCCGCACAGACCTTTCATGCAGCGCTTGTCGCGGGCGACGAAGCGGCCGTTCGCAATCTTCTCGCCGAAAACGTGTTGATCCTTGAAGGCGGCGGAGCTGAACAGTCGCTCGATCAATATGCCAGCGGGCATATGAAATCCGACATGGCCTTCCTCGGCGCAATCGAGACCGAAACGCTTTCCCGCCGAACCGGCGTACAGGGCGATAGCGCCTGGGTGGCGACCGAGACCCGTATGGAAGGCGAATTCCGCGATAGCGAAATTGCCATCAAAAGTCAGGAAACGCTGGTCATGGCGCGTCAGGACGGCGGCTGGCGCATCACCCATATCCATTGGTCCAACACGCCGCTGTATGGTGGTCATAGCGCCAGCAATGCGTCGGAGGAAGCGGGCGCCAACGACGATCACAGCGATCATGAACATTAGAGTCTTTCCGTGACTCCGATCGCCCGCCAACGCTGGTTTTCGAAGGTCCATAAGTGGCTGGCGCTTTTTGTCGGCGTACAGCTGGCCATCTGGACGGCCAGCGGCCTTGTCATGGTGCTCTATGATATCGAGATCGTTCGCGGCGAACATCTGGCCAAGCGCGGTGCAATGGCGGCGCCCCTCAACCTCGAAGCGGTGCTTTCGCTCAAACAAGTCGTTCATGCTGAACGAGAGCCCTTATCTGCTCTCTTGATTGGTAATACCGGCCGCCCGTATTGGGAAGTAACCTATCCGGATGGGGCAGAGCTCATTGATGCACGGACAGGCAGCCCGCTGACACCTCTACCTGCAGACCAAGTGCAAGCCATTGCCAAGCAGGCCTACACAGAAACCGCGAGCATAAAATCATCGCGATTGCTGGACCACGCCCCGATTGAGTGGCGCAGCTATACTCCCGTCTGGCAAGTCGAATTCTCCGACAAGGATGCTACCCGGCTATATATCCACCCCCTGACGGGCCGTATCGAAACTGTACGCACCCGGCTCTGGCGCATTTATGACATCGCTTGGATGCTCCACATCATGGATTACCGCACGCGCGATAATTTCAACAATCCACTCGTTAAGATCGCGGCTTCTCTGGGGCTGACAATCGCACTGACAGGTCTGGGTCTGGTATTTTATCGCGTCCTCCAGCCGCTTTGGCGGAAAAGACGTATCTCCAAAATCCGATAGCCTCGATGAAGCCAAAGAATTGATGAGCTGACAATGCTTGCCACATACCCCACTGGGGGTATATGGTTACCCCCATAGGGTATAGGAGGTTCGCCATGATCAAATCTGATAACCGTCTTCATATGGTGGCGCTCGGATGGGCTCTTTCCGCCACGCTCGCCAGCATCTTCATCCTGTGTGCGCTGCTCGCTCTCGCGCTGCCGGACATTACCGTTTCCCACCATTGGGTGGGTCTTTTCACATTACGGGCTGCCAGCTCCCCCATCGCATGGGTCGAGGGTGTTGCGGGAAGCGTGGCGTTTGGCTGGATTGCGGCGCTGGTTGCCGCACCTGTCTATAATCGCATCGCGGAGAAATAACCGATGGCTGACCACAATCACGATTGTTGCAAGACAGGCGATAAGGAAAGGCCGGCTGACGGTCGCTATGACCTTGTGCCGCCTGACTATGACGGCGAAGTCTATACCTGCCCGATGCATCCACAGGTCCGCCAGCCCGGACCCGGCTCGTGTCCGATTTGCGGTATGGCGCTGGAATCCGAAGGTGTGCCGCGAGGAAAGGCGAACACCACCGAACTCAATGACATGTCGCGGCGCTTCTGGATCAGCGCGCTGCTCACGATCCCGCTGGTGATTTATGCGATGGGCGACCTGATACCAGGCCGCCCTCTTGAAACTCTTCTGGACCCTGCAGTGGGACAATGGGTTCAGCTCGTGCTGGCCACCCCGGTCGTTCTTTGGGGTGCATGGCCATTCTTTGTCCGCGCCGTCGCTTCCGTACGCAGCATGAATTTGAACATGTTCACGCTCATCGGGCTGGGCGTGTCCGTAGCTTACGTCTTTTCGGTTATTGCCGTGTTCTTTCCGGATATTTTTCCGAACTCGTTTCGAGGCATGAACGGCCATGTCGCGGTCTATTTTGAGGCCGCCGCCGTCATCACGACATTGGTGCTTCTGGGACAGGTGCTCGAATTGCGCGCTCGCAACAACACCTCAAACGCCATACGCGCGCTCCTTGAGCTCGCACCACCCACTGCCGTGCGCATAACCGACAGTGGCGAGGACGCGGAAGTCGCTCTCGATGCGCTCGAGGAAGGTGATCGTCTGCGCGTGCGTCCGGGTGAAAAAGTACCCGTGGACGGGGTGATCGCCTCCGGGCGCACCGTCATTGATGAGTCAATGATCACCGGCGAAGCCATGCCGGTCAAAAAAGCCAAGGATGACCGCGTAACCGGCGGCACCCTCAACCAAACCGGCGGCTTTGTGATGATTGCCGACCGGGTTGGTAATGACACACTGCTTTCCCAGATTGTCAAAATGGTGGCCGAGGCTCAGCGCAGTCGAGCGCCCATTCAGCGTCTGGCCGATCTGGTCGCTGGTTATTTTGTGCCGGCGGTCGTTCTGATCGCTCTTGTCACCTTTGTCATCTGGGCGATTTTTGGACCGCAGCCGGCCATGGCCTACGCATTGGTCAATGCCGTCGCCGTGCTGATCATCGCCTGTCCTTGCGCGCTGGGGCTGGCCACGCCCATGTCGATCATGGTGGGGGCGGGCAAAGGCGCACAGTCCGGTGTTCTGATCCGTGACGCCGAAGCGCTGGAAACCCTGGAAAAAGTCGATCTCCTTCTTGTCGATAAAACCGGCACCCTCACCGAAGGCCATCCGGAACTGGTCGATGTACAGCCGGAAAACGGTATCGACGCAGACGCGCTTTTATCTCTTGCTGCGGCTCTGGAGCGAGGCAGTGAACATCCCTTGGCGGCGGCGATTGTGCGCGGCGCCGAGGCGCGCGGTCTTGATCCTTCCTCTCCTGATGATTTCGAGTCCATCACTGGCAAGGGCGTGAAAGGTCGTATCAACGGTCGGGAGGTTGCTCTTGGAAACCGCGCGATGATGGAAAGTGTCACGTCGGCCCCTTCGGCGTTTCTGGCCAAGGCGGAAGACGGACGCGCCAAAGGCCAGACGGTGATGTTTGTGGCGGTTGATGGCCAGCCGGCCGGATTGATTGCCGTTGCAGATCCCATCAAGGAATCCACGCCTGAAGCGCTTGATCTGCTTCATCAGGCGGGAGTCAGCGTCATCATGCTCACCGGAGACAGCAAGGGAACCGCTCAGGCTGTCGCTGATCAGCTCGGCATTGATGACGTTCGCGCCGAGGTGCTGCCCGAAGACAAGCACGCTATCGTCCGGGAGTTTCAGGAACAGGGCCATAAGGTCGCTATGGCCGGAGACGGCGTGAACGACGCCCCTGCGCTCGCCCAGGCCGATGTCGGCATCGCGATGGGAACCGGCACCGACATCGCCATGGAAAGCGCTGCGGTCACGCTGGTCAAAGGAGATCTGCGCGGCGTGGCGCGGGCCAAGCGGCTCAGTCATGCAACCATGCGCAATATCCGGCAAAATCTGTTTTTCGCTTTCATCTATAACGCGCTTGGCGTCCCGGTCGCGGCGGGTGTTCTCTACCCCCTTACCGGAATATTGCTCAGTCCGATGATTGCGGCGGCGGCGATGAGCTTTTCTTCCGTGTCGGTCATTGGCAATGCGCTTCGCCTCAACCGGTTGAAGCTCTAGTGCCATGACAAAGTCCCTTCAGAGACCCGCACTTTATTCGTTCGTCGAAGACAGGCCGAGCCGCACGCCAGCCGATGATGCATGCCCCTTCAACAGACGAAATTTCGATCTGGCACCCCGCCATGCGCCGTCGCAACTGAACAAGGAGAATGTTGCATGACCTATTATTTTTCAAAAATCATTCAGGAGTCTGACTTTAACGCCGCCGTTCAACGCACAACCAATGCACTTGAAGGCGAGGGCTTCGGCGTACTTGCCGACATTGATGTCGCTCAAACCCTCAAGAAAAAACTGGATGTAGATTTTCGGCCCTATCGGATCCTCGGCGCCTGTAATCCGGCCTTGGCGCATCAGGCGCTGCAAATGGAAGACAAGATCGGCGTGATGTTGCCTTGTAACGTCATTGTGCAGCGTAAGAACGATGAGGAGATCGAAATTGCAGCCGTTGATCCTGTCGCATCCATGTCTTCGGTGGATAACGCTGACCTGACGGAAATTGCGCAAAACGTAAGGACCAAATTGAGCGCCGTTATCAACGCGCTTTAACCCGGGCGGTCATTGCTGCCCAAATTGAAAGGAAAAAACCATGAAACATCAGATCACGGCCGTATTGGCGATGGTTCTCTTGGCGTCGGCACCCGCTTTGGCGCAAGAGGCTGAACATGCGCATGCCGCCGCTGTCGAAGCGCCGGAGGAGCATGCTTCCGATTCAATGATGGCGACCCATAAGGAAAAAATGGATCAGATGCGCGCGCTAATGGAGCAGGCGCGAGCCACGGACGATGCTGATGAAAAAGCGCGCCTGATGGCTCAACATCAGGAAATGATAGACGAACGCATGGCGATGATGATGGCGAATGACGACCACAAAGCCATGATGAAAAAATGCCATCAGCAAATGGCGATGATGCAGGACATGATAGAACAAATGTCCGCTCGTCATCAGATGATGCAAGAGAATAAAGCCGAAGCCTCGCCTGACAACCACGAGTAGGTTAGCGCTTCATTGCAACTACAAACCCACTGGTCCGGCGCGTCAGAAACCTGATGCGCCGGCCCAGGCATGAAAGCAATCAAGGCGGCTCTGACCGAAATGAAAACGGACTACAAAGAAAACAGCATCAGCCTGATGGGCGGCATCGCGATGGGAACCGGCGTCATGATTGGCGCTGGTATCTTTGCGCTCACCGGACAGATCGCTGAGCTGGCCGGGCCGTGGTTTCCGTTATCATTTATCGCCGGGGCGATTGTTACAGGATTTAGCGCCTATACCTACATTAAGATGTCAAACGCCTACCCATCGGCGGGCGGCATCGCCATGATTCTCAAGAAAGCATATGGCCCCGGCGCAATTGCTGCCGCAGCCTCTCTCCTGATGGCCTTGTCGATGGTCATCAATGAAAGTCTGGTGGCCCGTACATTCGGCACGTACGTCCTGCGCCCATTTGATCTGGGCGACAACACATTCTGGACGCCGGTGCTTGGCGTGGCACTTATTTTTTTCGCGTTCCTGATCAATGTATCAGGAAACCGGTCCGTCGGTTTGTTTTCCCTGATCACGGCCATGATCAAAATTGGGGGTATCGCTGTTTTCGGCGTCGCCGCCTTATGGGTAGGCGGATTGAGCTTTGAACCAGCCTCCTCTGCGCAGACTGCATCACCCATCGCCGGGTTTATCGCCTCGATCGCCCTTTCAATCCTTGCCTTCAAGGGATTTACGACGATCACCAATAGCGGCGCGGAAATGGTCAACCCGCATAAGAATGTCGGCCGAACCATCATCATATCGATCATAATTTGTGTGGCGGTCTATCTGCTGGTCGCCTTTGCTGTCGGCTCAAGCCTCACTCTCTCGCAAATCATCGAGGCGAAAGATTACTCCTTGGCTCGCGCTGCCGAACCGGCCTTGGGGGCTGCTGGCTTTTATTTTACTATTCTGTTGGCCGCAGTAGCGACGGCATCCGGTCTCTTGGCGAGCGTCTTCGCCGTCTCCCGTATGTTGGCGATGCTCACCGAGATGGAAATGATTCCCCATCGCCATTTTGGGATGCCGGGACCGATACAAAAACACACGCTGGTCTACACGGTCGTGGTCGCTGCATTCCTGACGGTGTTTTTCGACCTTAGTCGTATCGCTTCCCTAGGCGTTTTCTTCTATCTGGTGATGGATATTCTGATCCATTTTGGCGTATTTCGAGCACTGCGCCATGATATCAAGGCCAAAGGTTGGATCCTCATAACCGCAATGGGGTTGGATGGAATCGTACTCATGGTTTTTGCGGGAATGAAACTACGATCCGATCCGGGCATTGTTTTGATGGCAATTGCCGCTATTGCCGCGGTCTTCATCTATGAACGCTTTTTCCTTTCCCAATGGATTGTGAACGACGGCAATGGTGAGGCGTCCCATTCGTCGGGTTGATGAGACTCCCACATGACATTTTTCCCCGCGACATTTTGATTAAACCTGTTCCTTAAACCACCAATATTTGCGGGCCATGATCGGGTGCCGGTTTTCGATGAACAGCACTTGCTGATCGCGATCGAGCGTCATCATCTGATCGGCATAGGCAAGCGGGCGCTGAACATCATCATGATTAATCGTTTCTGATCCGCCGCTTGAGGATGAGCCGCCCCGGGCGCTCCTGCTGGAACCCCAGTTCTTCCCGAAGCTGATCGATCGCTTGGTCAGCGTCGTCATGCCGGTCAGATGTTCGGCATATTTCGCCGTCTCAAAATCCCGGCTGCCAAAATACTGAAACACCCCGGCATTGCTGATGAAGCTCTGCCAGCCCTTATCGCCGTAGAGGCGCATGAGCTGGGAAAGGTCCTGCGTGACCGCCCAGAGCTGCACCCCGAGCCCCGCCATGGTCGCATAGGCGCTTTCAATGAGCGTGAGTTTCTCAAGAGCGGCAAACTCATCCAAGATCACTCGCACTGGCGGACGCTCCGGATCGGCCGGCGTGCGCGTCAGATCAATGAGCGCGCTGGTAATGATCAGCCGCAGCCAGCGATTGAAGGTGGAAAGCCGATCAAGCGGCAAGACCAGATAGACCGTGACCGGGCGTTCCCCGGTCTTTAAATCCGCAAACCGAAAATCCGACGTCCCAAGGCTCTCGGTGATTTTCGGGCTTTCAAGGAAGTGCGTGTTCGACTGCGCCGTCGAAATCACGCCGGAACGTTCTTTCTCCGCCTTTTGAACAAAGCGGTAGGCGGCTGAGCGCACCAGAGGGTATTCGCTTGCGGCCATGCGGATCAGGATTTCATCGAGCGTCCCGGTAAGATCCTCGTCTTCATCGCTCTCCGATCCGGCCGGAAGCGAGAGGATTTCCCGGACCCGGCCCAAATGCCGGTGACCTTTCTCTTCCGGCGCGCTCACCACATAGAGGATGAAGCCATAGACCAACGCTTTGGCTTCATTGGTCCAAAACGGGTCTTTCTCCGCCTCGATGACCAGCGCGTCGGCGAGCATCATCGCGTCCGAGGCCAGATCGGGGTCATCCTTGTCCAGCGCGCCCAGTGGATTGAACCGGGCGATCAGCTCCCCCTTCACACCCTCGCCGTAGCGATCACTCTCACGCGAAACTTCCCACGGATCGACGATATAAACCTGCTGGCCCATCGCTTCGCGCTTGGCCGCCGTGCGCCGTGCATTTTCCCCCTTGGGATCAATCACCAGAATGGAGGAATGCGAGCGCAGCAGATTGGGAATGATGGCCGTCGCGCCCTTGCCGGTGCGTGTTGGAGCTACGGTGAGGGCGTGCATATCCCCCTCATAGACGATCGGCTCCCCGGACTCTGTTTCAAGGCCGAGAAAAAGCCCACTGCCTGATTCATGCGTGCCTAGAAGGCCCCAGCCGGTGAGGTCGTCCTTGGTCGCCCATCTTGAGGAGCCAAAAACATTCTCCAATGTTTTTGGCGGCCGAATTTTTAAGAACAATCCGGCGGCGATCCCGCCGCCGGTGACAAGGCCCAGCCCGAAGCCGAGCAAGGCGGTAATGCCGCTGATGCCCGGCTGGTCGCTGGTATCGCCGATGAACCATAAAAGAACGGCAAGCCCGGCCAAAACAGCCCAGCCATAGCGGCGGGTTAAAAACCGCCAGAAGGCGAACAGGCTGACAAGCCCGGCGCCAAGCACGGCGCCGATGATGATCATCATGCCGGTCATGCCGCGCCAAGGATTAGCGGCAGGACCAAAATCATAGGGATCATTGGGCGCGGTCTCTCCGCCAAGCATGAGACCGACCAGAATGAAGAGGGTGAACAGAGCGAGCAGGACAAGGAAGATCAGGCCAGCGATCTTGGCCGCTTTCACCCATACCGGGCGTTTGCCCTTTTGATCAGAAGCCCCCACAGCCTGTCCTGACCCTGTGGCCGATTAACGACTTATCTCATGACTGAGAAATAATTCGTCAGCGGCAAAAATATTTTCGACATCTTGAATACTATTAGATGTCTCTTCAGTCAATTTTAGGTTGTAATAACTTGCTTGATCATACCCGCGCATGACGCCTCTAGCCCTTGCGGGAGCGCTTTGGCGGAAGACGCGGGCGCGACGCATCCTCGAAACTCTCGTTCATTTCACTGTCGAGTCCAAACAGTGACCGGTCGCGTCTTGAGACCGACTCATCGAGTATCTCATAGAGGGTTCTGGCGAACTTGGGATCGCGGGATGCCTTGTTTAGCACGGTTTCGCCGGCCACGAATTTGCGTCTGGCGAGACGCTTTAATTCGCTTTTCATTTGTCGCGCGGTCAGCCGGTTAATGTCATTCTGGATCCGCGCTTTTTCCTGCATCAGCGATTTGAGTTTTTCATCTGAGGGGAGGCGTCTGGCCATAATCCGAATCCTTTCCCTTTCTCAAACGCAATCGCAGGGTGTATTATCCCCCAAATCTACTAATAGCGCACTTATACAAACTTGAAAAAGTTTGTGTGCGGTCTCAGTCGCCGACAGGCTTTCTCGGGCTTTGCCAAGAAGTCGTCTTGGCACCGCCCGACCCATCAGGAGGAGTGATGGCGATCTATTCATTCCGGGCCAGTATCGTGAAGCGCGCCGAAGGGCGCAGCTCCGTTGCGGCCGCCGCCTACCGAGCAGGCGAAGCACTGGTGGATGAGCGCACGGGCGTGACCCATGACTACAGCCGCAAACACGGCGTGTTTCACGCCGAGATACGGGCCCCGGAACAGGCTCCTGATTGGGTCTTCGACCGCGAGGCTTTGTGGAACGCGGTCGAAGCCTGCGAGACGCGGAAGAACTCTCAGCTCGCGAGGGAATTCACGCTCGCCCTGCCACACGAATTGTCCGACGAAGAGCGCCGGGGTTTGGTTACACAATTCGTGGATGAAGAGTGCGTCTCTAAGGGCATGGTGGCGGATATCGCCATTCATTTGCCAGACCGCGATGGCGATCAACGCAATCATCATGCCCATATTCTCCTGACGCTTCGAGAGATCACGCCGGAGGGCTTCACGCGAAAAGCCCGTGAATGGAATGATCGAAGCGGGCTTGATCATTGGCGTGAGGCGTGGGCTGAGACAATCAATCAAGCCTTGGAACGCGCCGGCAGGCCCGAGCGCGTCGATCATCGCACGCTGGACGCTCAGGGCGAGGACCGGGAGCCCACGATCCACGAAGGTAAGGACGCCACCGCCATGAAGCGTGAGGGCGAAATGCCGGATGTCTGTCAGGAGAATGAGAGTAAGCGGCTCAGGAACGACGAACGGGAGCAGGCAGAAATCGCCGCCGCCAAAGAAAGCCAGTCTGAGCGAAGCGTCAGGCTGCATAAAAAACCCGCGCCCGATCGGATGGAGCGCCTGCGATCGGCGATCACGGAATTGCGCAAACAGGACGCCGGCAATACCGATCTCAATTTGATCCGGGCGCAGACGGCCGAGATCCAGCGGCGTCTCTATCGCTATCAGGCGCGGACCCAATATCTTCGTGAGCTGAATCAGGTCGTCAAAGGGGGCTTTGAGAGCGTTTACCGCGACGGGGAGTCAGCCCGTCAGCGCTATAAGGCGCTTGGCCAACAAGACGGCTTCAATCCCAACAAAGCGGCGCGGCGCGTGAAAAACGCCCCGGAAAAGTTCGGTCGCCTGAAAGGCTGGTCGCTCGGCTTCCTCTATCGCTCACGTGCCCGCCGCGAGGCGCTCGCCACCTTGCCAATCTTGATGGAAAAGGCCGCGAAGGCGGAATATGTGCGGGCCAAGCTAACCAGAGAGGCCGATCAGATCGAGAAGGACCGTGCGCAGGCTGCGCAGCTGCGCACACTCACGGCCACGTTGAAAGAGAAAGGGTGCTCTGACCGCTTACCGATCCTACGACGCATCCAAAAGCGCGCGCGGGGCCTTACCGATAAAGAATGGGCTTCCCTCAAACCGTCCGACAAGCACCTCATCGGCGAAGCGCGACGAATGATGAAGAGCGCCCCGTGCCGTGACCATGCCGATCAGCTCCTCGCGGCATCAAAGGCCAAAGAGCGTGTTCGCGCTCGTCTCATCAACAATGATAACAGTCGGGAGAGATGATCAGTCAAGAAAGGAAACTAGGCCATTCGACAGCACCCGCACGGAGATCAACTCTCCAGTCTTGCCGAGGAACTATGGACAACATTTATAGAAGGAAATGGTGATCTTTATAACCGAAGAGCATTCTCGAATTTTAGGCAAAAGGTAGAAGCGCTAAACCCCAGTCGCGACTACCGTACAAGACTAGGTCACATCGAACGTGCTGTCAGTGTTCTAGCTTGGGGAGGGAAGGGAATGTCAAAAAGGGAGGCTAAGCGAGTCTTCGAACGCGACATTCCTCGTATGAAAACAAGCGCACATTGGCCGTCTTCTGAAAGTGGGGTTCGTTAAAAATAAAATAGTGTTCATCACTAAAGCAGAATATTTTAGACGAAGGTGGTATATTAGGAGTACACAAAAAATATAGAATATTATTAGAGTCAACAATTTACTGAATAGAATTGCCTATACATGGTATTATATTCAGTGATAAGCTCTCTTTATAATCGGCCATCGCTTGGGTGGAGAGGCGCTTTCAGCTAGCGAGAATACAGTCGTTGTGTCCCTCAACGTCCTTAGCAAGGGAGGTGATAATGCGCATCGCAGAAATAAGTATCGAAAATTTTCGAGGAATACGAACGGCCACCCTTAGGCTCCCGCAGCATGGTGTTCTAATCGGCGACAATAACACGGGAAAAACAACCGTGCTCGAAGCAATTGACCTTGCTTTAGGTCCTGACCGTCTCAATCGTTTTCCGCCTATTGATGAACATGATTTCTTTGAGGGGCGTTATCTCCCTAATTCAATTGAAGACATTGGGGCAGATGATGAGGAAATCGTCTTTCCTAGTGGTGATGTTGAAGCCCCGCCTATTGACGAGGAAGCAACTGAAAAAGATGCCGAAACTGAAGAGAGCCCGACCATCCGAATTGATGTAACGGTCGTCGATCTAAATGAAGAACAGAAGGCTCACTTTGGGGATGTTATCGAGTTCTGGGATAATGACGAGGGTAAATTTTATAACCAACCGGATCCTGCAGGCGTAGACCCTGAGCATATATCTGAGGCTATTCGAGTAACTTTTCTTGGCAGCTACGAACCAGAGGATGACGACTTCGAAGGGGAGACTTTCTTCACGCGCAGCCTAACAGAAGGCGATAGCGCTCAAAAGTTCAGAAAATCTGACAAACAACGATGTGGGTTTCTATACCTGCGTTCAGTTCGAACCGGCTCGCGTGCCCTCAGCCTCGAACGTGGCAGTTTGCTCGATATCATTCTGCGTTTGAAAGAGCTGCGTCCTCAAATGTGGGAGGCCACTCTTTCGCATCTTGCAGAGTATGATGTAGCTGGCGATCCAGCTCTTGGTATTACCGGGGTTCTTGAAAGCATCAATGCATCCCTTAAGAAATACGTTCCCAAAGAGTGGGGCCTTCACCCTCATTTGAAAGTATCCAATCTCACCCGGCAACACCTGCGAAAAGTCATCACCGCTTTCATTGCCACCGGGAAGGGCGATCACGCTGCCCCATTTTATCGGCAGGGTACGGGAACGCTGAATATGCTTGTGCTTGCGATGCTCTCTCAGATCGCTGAGGACAAGCAGAATGTGATCTTTGCTATGGAGGAGCCTGAAACGGCGATCCCACCCTATGCGCAGAAACGCATTGTCCATGAGGTGCGTGAGCTTTCAGCTCAATCGCTCTTTACTTCGCACTCCCCGTATGTGCTCGAAGAATTCCAGACTGACGAGACTCTCGTGCTTCGTCGAGAGGCGGACGGCGATCTCAGTCAAACTGATATTACTTTGCCGAAAAGCGTAAAACTGAAGAGGTATCGCCAAGAGTTTCGCACACGCTTCTGTGAGGGGCTGCTTGCTCGTCGCATATTGGTTGCCGAGGGCGCGACGGAGACTCAGTCATTTCCCATTATCTGCCGGCGATTGGCCGAGCTTGACCCGAAGAATTTTTCCTCACTCGAATCCCTTGGCGTATGCATCGTCGATGCTGGATCTGATTCACAGATAGCCGACCTTGCCAAGCTTTATACGAGTCTTGGTAAGCGGGTCTTCGCTCTATGTGACAAACAAGATGAAACTGCGAAAGCGGCCATCGATGCTGAGGTCGAAGTTTTATTCATGCACGAAGAGCACGGCTTTGAAGACTTGGTTCTAAAGAATACAACCGCTGACGCTCTCAAACGCTATGCTGCAGCTGTGTCATGGCCTCAACACCTCCAGCAGAAGCACCCGAATCCTGAGGGCAACATTCAAGCCGCAATGGCAGATTTATTCCTATGGGGGAAAGCAAACTGGATCGCTGCTGACTTTTTCAGTCAATGCTCTGCAGAAGAGATTCCAGAATGGCTTCAGCAAAAGGCCGCAGAATTGAAAGAACTCTGTGAGGAGCCTGTTTCTGATGGCGACACCATTGAAAATAACGATGAAGATATAGAATCACTTATGTAGCGGCTGCGGATAATGATGGAGCTGACTGATAAACAGCGCGAGATTCTAGCAGCGGATGGCCACCTTCTGGTTACCGGTGGACCCGGCTCAGGCAAAACCACAATCTCTATCTTGAAGGCGGCACAAGCTGTCGAGGAATCCTTATGTCCTGAGCAGCAGGTGCTGTTTCTCAGTTTTGCTCGGGCCACTGTTTCCCGTGTTGTCGAAGCCATTCAATATGAGCATCAACTCCCAGCTGAGCAGCGCCAACGGATCGAGGTTGAAACCTATCACTCTTTCTTTTGGCGTATAATCAAGACTCATGGCTATCTATTAGGCTTACCGCGTCGCCTGACACTTCTTCCTCCGCCGGCCGAGGCGATCGCTCTTTCCTCCATACGAAATGAAATGGGTCCTGACACGAAGCTCGATGATAACGAGATCTTCGAGAAACGACGGCGCGAGCGTGTTGAACAAGAGAAGCTAGCAAAAGAGGAAGGTCGTTTATGTTTTGACCTTTTTGCTTCTTATGCAGGGGCCATCCTTCATGCTAGCGATCGGATATGCCGGCTGGTGGCCAACATGTTTCCAGTCATCGTGCTTGACGAATTTCAAGATACGAATGCTGACCAATGGAATGTCGTTCAAGCATTGGGGCGTTATAGCCGATTAGTCGTATTGGCAGACCCGGAACAACGTATCTATGATTTTCAAGGAGCCGATCCAGAGCGATTGGATCATTTTCGTGATGCGTTCGATCTAACTGAAATTGACTTGAGCGATGATAATCATCGAAGCGCTGGAACCGAGATAGCGCTGTTCGGTAACGATATACTTCGCGGTGAATTTTCGCAGGAAAAATATATTGGCATCTACCGGCAAGGTTATCCGCCGAACGGTGACCAAGCTTTCACTACGCTTGCCACACAAGTCTACAAAGCGCGAGAACGTCTGGTTAAGACTGGAAAGAATGATTGGTCGGTAGCCATTCTCGTTCCAACAAAACTTATGACTCGTCTAGTAGCCGACAAGCTCCGTGAACCACCCGCCGGAATGACCCCTATTCCGCACTCCGCAGTTGTCGAGCTCGAAGGGGCCATTCTCGGGGCAGAGCTAATCGCATTTCTGATGCAGCCATCATCAGACAGTCAGGATCTTGCCCGATTTATTAAGCTGCTTTGTAACTATTTTGAGGGCAGAGGCGGAGGCAAGCCAACTAAGGGTGACCTCGACACAGCGCAAAAATTACGTGATGCGTATTCCGAATATGTGAAGCGCCTTGCGCAGGGGAAAGCGATCCGGGGCAATAGTATTCTGGTCAATACATTTGCCACTTATGATCAGGCTCGAAACTTAGGTTTGAAGGGCGATCCCGATGCGGATTGGCGCGCAATTCGCGCCTTACTTGAGAAAGGAAGCTGTACTCGTCTTCAGAAACTCGCTGAAGAAGTCAGAAATTTGAGATTGCTGGATCGGGGGACACAGCTCCGACAGGGGTTAGCGGAGAATTGGAGGACATATGGAGCCTACATCAACGCTTTAACTATCGTTCAACAGGCTTTTGTTCAGGAGCACTTCGCCACGAGTCATAAGCCTGAGACTGGAGTCATTGTAATGAATATGCATAAGGCGAAGGGGAAACAGTTCGATGAGGTAATCATTTTTGAAGGGTGGCCTCGAATTAAGAATAGACAAATTGTCGCTAATCTCGACCGCATCCTTCGTGGCAATGACAATCAGTATGATGACGATCAAGCGCGTCAAAATTTTAGGGTGAGTGTTACGCGCGGGAAATCGAGAGTCACGATTTTGACCCCTAAAAATGATCCTTGCCTGTTGTTGCTACATAAATGATGCGGCCCATTTCTCGTCTCTATGATGGGTGTCAATCTCGTAGCAACAGTTACACATTTTCTAACACATAATTCATATATCATAAGAAATATCTATTTACAGCAGTAAGTCATATATCAAAAAATATTAATAAAAATCATTAAAAATGGTTGGCTCATTGTAGAAGATGTAAGTGCTCCATAAAAAATACAAATTTCATTGAATTACTCATCTGGACTCTGGATTGAAATAGTCAGCGATTTCATCGAAACTAATAACTGTCCCATCATCACCAACCTTAAGCAGAGAGCTGTCCAAGGGTTGGGGGGCGCTTACGATCATTAAGCCCTTTACCGATGGAGCCTCTGGCAGTTTGAACCGTTTTTGAAGCGCCTCAGATCGTGCTTGCAGATAGGTCACGCGGTTTAGATGCTTCAACATATTATCGGCTTTTCCCGGCTTCTTCTCCTTACCGAGATAATCTGATAGCCGTCTCGAAGTTTCCGCTAGCGTTCTGCAGAGTTTAAGGTCTTTGGCTTCAATGACCCATACAGTGTTATTGGCTCGATCAATGGCAAGAACATCTACATCGCCCAGCTTCTTTAACTCAGCCGTCGATTGCTCGTTCAAGCACCATGGAATGGTTTTAGAAGAGTGAGCTTCAAGGCCCAATTCTTCGAGCTTTGAGGCAATTTGTTTGTCAAATTCCTTGCCGGTTTCGTCGCCTCGTTTGCTCGCGAAACGCTTCATCGCGTCACTCTGCCACAAATCATCTTGAACATCCCCGCTGTAGGCACTCCTGATGATAAAATGGGCGCTGCGCTCGATGACCGCCGGACAGATCACTAAGCGGGTTACATCATCATCAGAAATTTGAATGATTGGCCTAGAAATAGGCGAATAGCGACGGCCCAGCCTAGCCAGTTCAATGTCAGACTCTTTCCATTCACGCGGTAATTCATTCCAGCTTTCACGCTGTGGCATCGTCAGACGATCGACATAAGACTCAATATCATTTCGTGAGAGGTCCGAGAGGGACTGGATTTGATCGATGAAATCGGACCTTGTGATAACGAACACACCTTTACGAGTTTGAGCGGCGAGCTCAGCGCTGTATTGTGCAAAATCGAGCATAAAACCAACATCAATTCCAAACTCCGCAGTGATGGCCTTGATAAAGTCATCTCTGAGTTCATCTGAGTTGGTCTTTTGAGCGAACCGCCGATCATAGTCGTCCTCGGCTTTTTGCCGCTTGAGGCGATGCAGGCGTTCTCCGGTTGAACGCAGAGTTTTCTCCTCGAATTGATGATCGAACAAAAGCTCGCCGGTGGGAGAAATTTGTAGATCGCTTTCGACCTGCCCCAGTTTGTAAGCAAACCACAAATCGCCGATTTCAAAGACCATTAGTGAGAGCGCTTGCAGCTCCTCCAGATCCATTTGACCGACAGCACGCTTCTCGACCTTCCCGCCTTCTGTGTTGGCGATTTCGGCAATGATCGAACTTGCTCTGATCACGCCATAAGTGTGAGAGAGCTGGCGCATACTCATTTCATGATCGATCTCATCACCATGAATTGCGCGCATAGCGCTAGCCGTAGCCGTCCAATGACGAATTTCTCCCTCCGCTGATTGGAGGGATTTAAGTGCCGAGACGATCAGGGATTGCTTATCGTAATATCGAATAAATTCGATCAAGCCCTGTAGGAGAGCCTCTTTATAATCATCCAAAAATTCGAGAATTTCACCTCGATCTGTGAGCATGGAACCGGCCTCACGAGATCGGATCGACCACACCGATCCTGATTGAATTTTTGCGCCGGCGGAATCAGGAATCTTAGAAAAGTGTTCGATCAATCCGTGAGCCGCTAGATACTCGAGAGAGGTTTGGGTTTCAAAAACATGCCGCCATCGATAAAAATTTGAGCCGGCGGCTTGTAGAGCGACAGCGTGAAAATCTGTGGCCTCCGAAACAGGTTTTTCCGAAAGAGAATCTGCGCTCTCCAAAACTCTGGCTGCAATCTCAATTTCCGCAGAGTTATCGGGTGCTCTCAAAAATTGATGCCATGATGATTTGATTGCCAAATCAACCTGTCGCTCTTCTCTATTGATATCGACCGAAATCGTATCTTGCAGAGCCGTGTCATCGGTTACGAACTCACCCTCAACCGAGATTGAAAAGAGGATCGGGCTATTACCTTTGGACAATGTTTCCTGAAACTTAGGGAGCAGGCGTGTGCCCCACATCATAAGGGCTTCCCATGTTCTGAAAGCGAGTTCCCTATCTCCGCCAGCGGCTTCGTCCGTTATGGTGAACCACCAAACATCATCTCCATGACTCACCGCACCCAGCAACTGGCCGTCTTCGATCGTGTCGGTCGTAACAAAGGCAAGCTTATGGTCGTCAGTTTCCGTTTGCCTTCTGAATCTCTGGACGATCTTGTACGAACCCCAAGGCGTGGGTAGTGCGTGCCGGCTTTGTGCGTCTAAGGCCGCACGCCGTGTTTCAAGCAAAAGATTGGTGTCAAAGTTGATCATGAAAGGCGGACGCAAATCTTTTTGATCTGGCGGCACCAATTTGTATTCCGTGGCTTGCCACCACTGAAACAAGTTCAAAACCCCATTGGCGAAGTGGAGCTGAAAACCTTGATTGGTGACAGTGGAATGTTGCTCGATCAGTCGAGCAACATCATTCCAACCGCAATCGCCAGAGCATCCGATTACGGCGGCATCGAAAATTGGAATGGGGATAAGCGGCCACAGATCGGAAGCAGGCCGATTGGCCTCTATTGAGGCGCCACGCCCCCAGCCGCCAGGGAGCCACAATCTCAGCCCATGAACAAATCCGGATCTTTGCTGAGCGAATTCAGACGCTTTTTTTTCGGAGCTCGCGAAATATTCCATTACCTCTTTTGAATACTCAATCGTGGAACCGAACGACGCATTCGGCCACTGATCGAAGCCATCCATTGACTGGATGATGTGAACCCAACGTCCTTTTGAGTATTCCAGTAAACATTCTCGAATGAGCAGTCCGCCAATTTCTTTCACCGGAGAGGGCGGAATGTTGATGAATCCGCTAGCGTTAAGTGCCTGCCGAGCTTCCTCCAGCATGAGGTAATGGAGATTGTCCGATACCCCTCCTTCGATGGCGGTTTCGATCAAATGGCTGCGTATGGCGGTGCTGATGTTGGTCGGAGAAAGAATGGCGATGCCATTTTTTCTCGCTGTTAAAGGAAAGCACTCAAGGAGGGTGTTGCCCGGACGCTTTGCCAAGAGGCTCCCACTGGCATCCGGTGGAAGCAAAAATGGCCTCAATTTTTCCGCTTCAATGCCGAGAGCTTCCAGTTCCTCGAAGGTAAAGATCAGACGTCTGCGCAGAGATTTTAGCTTGGTTTCTGACGGTAACTTCAGTGCTCCATACTGGCTTGAACCATTTATGTTCGCCGTCAGATTTGCCCTCTGTATGAGCGCTTCACTGAGCGTAAGTAGCGCATAAATCGAGTCTAACGCGTCTTTCTTCTGAGGCGCGTCAGCGAGTTGCTCGAAAGCGGACATTACCAATTCTGTCTTGCGCCCGGCCGTCTCCCAGACACCGGGCAACAATCGAAAATTGCCACGGTTTGTGGGCAGGTTTTCAACGAAGACGCTTTCAGGCGGATCTTCTAATCGGGTTACGCCAGTATCTTCGGCGAACTGGTTCAATATGCGATTCAAATCGCGCTTTTTGGGGGTTTTCTTTCCGGCCGATAGCGCAAGAGCCCACCTAATCGCCCAATCAAGGCGGATTTCATTGCCTTGATAATCTGGCTCGGTCATGAGCCCGGCGATCGTCAAGCTAAGCTTTATCGGATCGAATTTAGCCAAAGTGACCCGAATTTGCTCATGATCGGCTAATGAGGCTGCCGGCGTTGATGGTGGCTTCATTGCCTCCCAGAAGGCTTCGAACTGCTCTTCAGTTAGTGGATGGCCTTGAGCATCTTGATGGTTCTCATGATCATTCATAATCAACAGTGTTTACGATATGTTCTCATGAGTCAAAACAAAAAAATAGAAACATAAGCCCAATAATTACATCAACTTAGGATGGCTCATGCCATCTATGTTTCATCACGCACCCCATACCAACGGCTGTTGTCCACGCTATATCCTATCTCTGTGTGCCAAAGGTCCCGTCGCCAAGGTGCGGGAGCGACCTTTCCGTTCAATACCCGATATCTCAATAATCAAATTTATAATTTCCCGGCTCGCTAATATGCAATTTCCCGGAATTTAAATTTGCAATTTCCCGGAATTTAAATTTGCAATTTCCCGGCTTTTAAATATATAATTTCCCGGATGGAAAATTATAAAATTCCTCAATAATTCATATTTTACGATTTAAGGCCCCAAATGCCGAATTCCTTTAAACGATGGCAAAAAAGACGAATTGATAAGGCTCTAACGGATCGCCGGGTAGTTCTCCTGAATGGTGCCCGTCAGTGTGGAAAAACCACGCTTGCACGATCCCTGGAGGAGGATGGCGTCACATATCGAACGCTTGATGACGAAACGCTTCGTCGCGCTGCTAGAAACGATCCGGCTGCTTTTGTGACTCATGAGGGTCGCACCCTCATTATCGACGAAATTCAGCACGTTCCTGAATTGCTCTCGGCTATTAAAATGATCGTCGATGAAGATACGCGGCCGGGGCAATATCTTTTGACGGGGTCCGCAAACCTAAACGCTATTCCAAGCGCCAAAGAATCACTGGCCGGCCGAATCGCGAAAGTGCGCTTACGTCCCTTAGCTATGGGGGAGATCGAGGGAGCAGAACCGGATTTTTTGAGTCACGCTTTAAACGGAAGCCTGAAAAATGACCGAAGCAAGCTAAGCCGGTCCGAATTGTTCGAACTGGCGTTTCGTGGCGGTTATCCGGAAGTCCTCACATTGAGTCCGGAAAGTCGGGAAGACTGGCATAAGGACTATGTTGAGGCGCTGCTGGATCGGGATCTTCGGGAAATCCGAAAAATCCATAATGTCCAATCAATGCGCGAGCTTGTGACGGTGCTCGCCGCATGGTCCTCGAAATTTCTCGATATCGCGAAGATCAACGACAAGCTTTCAATTAAGCGTCCGACCGTCGAGGCGTATATCAATGCCCTCGAAGCGCTGTTTTTGGTTGACCGTCTTCCGGCATGGACAAAAACGGATTACCAGCGTGTGGGCAAAGCCGATAAATTATTCATGTCCGATAGCGGCCTTATGGCCGCTATATTGGATTGGCGATTGGATCAGGTGGAACTTGATCCGGATCGATCTGGAAAACTGATAGAGACCTTTGCCTTCACACAGATTGCGGCCATGGTCGATAATGATCGGGATCTAAGCCTGTCTCACTACCGTGATTGGGAACAGCGCGAGATCGACTTCCTAGTCGAGCGCAAATCTGACGGTGCGATGCTTGGAATTGAGGTCAAAGCCTCGTCCACGATCGGCAAAGGTGATTTCAAACATCTGGCGTGGTTTCGGGACAATTTAGCAAAGGACCGGTCTTTTCAGGGAATCGTCCTTTATTCGGGACAGGAGCTGCTCTCTTTCGGTGATCGTCTCACAGCCGTGCCCTTTAATGTCATGTGGTCGGTAAAAACGAGTTCAAATTTTCAAGATCAAGAAAGCCCCCGAGAACAACCCCTTCAAAAGGAAGATCGTTAGATTGAGCAGTTTGACAGAAATCGAAAAACGATACCTCGAAAAGGTGCTTGAAATGGGCGGTGGATGGGTCTTGGACTATTCAGACGCAACTTATGCCGCTCTCTTTGAGCGTTTCGGTATTGATATTCATGGTAGCCGTTTTCAGAAATATGGAACCTCCAAAGCGAAGAAAATGCGAGCATTTTGGGAGCTCGAGAACGATCAAATCGTCGGACAGGTCCTAGATGAAATCTTGGATACTCTCGCCGTCGAGGGTGAACTCAATGATCGGGAATATGATCAATCGGTCTGGAATAAATCCAAAGAGATAGCGGCTCGGTTGCGGGGCGTGCGCGCACGGTCTGAACCGGCAACCACGATCGATAAATTTCTAGATCAAGAATTTGCGACGCCGAACCTCGATAAATTACCATTGGAAGGGGCAGTGGTAACGATAATCGAGACGCGAATTGAAGAGGCAAGGCGGAGTCTGAAAGGGGGCGCTTATCTGGCTACGATTTTCTTGTGTGGAAGCGTCCTTGAGGCCGTCCTGCTAGGGGCGGCCAGATCCGATCCAGAACAATTCAATCGCTCCAATGCCTGTCCTCGCTCAGAGGATGGCAAGCCCAAACCCTTTCAAAATTGGAAGCTCGCTGAGCTGATTGATGTTGCCTGTGCTGTTGGCGTCTTGAAGCCCGATATCCAAAAATTTGGGCACGGTCTCCGCGATTTCCGTAATTATATTCATCCATACGAACAAATGCTTTCGGGATTCACCCCAGACGAGCATACAGCGAAAGTGTCTATGCAGGTCCTTAAAGCGGCGTTGGCAAGCGTGGCGGGAGAAAGGTGACTGATCCAGCTTGGATCAAGGAATGGACGTATATAGCCTAACTCATGCTAATTTGTGTGAAAGGTGTTGGACGTTTGAGACTCATTTTTGTGAGTTCAAAGGGACAAAATTTACACAGATTAGTTACACACTATCGCTGATTTAAAAGGAAAATATATCTAAATCAGATAGATAGGCATTAACTGTGTAGGACTTAAAATCCCTCGGCCGAATGGCCTTGCGGGTTCGATCCCCGCCGTCCGCACCACATATCTGAAGCGACGCCGGGGAGCCGCCAATGTCCGGACCCTACCGCCAGCCCTGCGATGAAGGCGTGCTGCGCACGTCCGGCGATTGTGAGGGCTCGGCCCGGCGCAAACGCTATCTGATCCTGACAGCCTGCGTTCTGGGCTCCGCCCTGGTCTTCATTGACGGATCGGTGGTGGCCGTGGCCCTGCCGGTGATGCGGGCGCAGCTTCCGGCCGATGTCGTCCAGACCCAGTGGATCGTGAACATCTACATGCTGATGCTGGCGGCTTTTACCCTTCTGGGCGGGGCCGGGGCGGACCGGTTCGGACGCAAGCGCGCCTTCCTGGCGGGCGTGGCCGGGTTCGCCGCCGCCTCGATATTCTGCGGCCTTGCCCCCAGCGCCAATACGCTGATTGCGGCCCGCGCGCTGCAGGGACTGGCCGGCGCTGTGCTGGCCCCGGCCAGTCTGGCGCTGATCGCGGCGACTTTCCCGAAGGCAGAGCGTGGCGCGGCGATAGGGGTATGGGCGGGCGCCTCCGCCCTGACCACCGCGCTCGGCCCGGTGCTGGGCGGCTGGATCGTCGATGTGCTCAGCTGGCGCTATATTTTCTATCTCAATATTCCCATCGCGCTCGCCGCGCTGGCGGCGGGCGCGGTTTTCAGCGGCGAAAGCCGGGACGAGGCGGCGCGCCGTCTGGACTGGCAGGGCGCGGCGCTGGCCGTTCTGGCGCTGGGCGCGCTGGCCTTCTCGCTGACCCGGCTGGGGGAGCGGAGTATCGGCGATCTCCGGGCTTGGGCGGCCCTGGCGCTTTCACTGATCCTCGCCGCCGCCTTCCTGATGCGGGAGAAGAATGCCCCCAGTCCGATGATGTCGCTGGGGATTTTCTCGTCCTTGCAGTTCTCTGCCCTGAACGCCCTGACACTTTGCCTCTATGCGGCGCTGTCGTCTGCGTTCCTTTTATTGCCTTTTGAACTGACAGAAGCGCGGGGTCTGAGCGCGGCCGCCGTGGGCGCGGTCTTTCTGCCCTTCACCTTGCCGATGGGATTTCTGTCGTCGGTGTCTGGCGCATTGCAAGATCGCGTCGGCGCGCGGCTGTTGCTGGTCGCCGGTCCCGTACTGGCGGCGCTTGGGTTCGCCTTGCTGGCTGCGGGCCGCGACTGGCCGCTCTGGGCCGGAGTGCTGGCGCCGATGGGCGTGACGGGGTTCGGGTTCGCGCTGTTCGTCGCGCCTCTGACCGATGGCGTCATACGCGCCGCGCCGGAACGGCATGAGGGGCTGGCCTCCGGCGTCAATAACGCCGCCAGCCGCATCGCCGGGATGATCGGCGTGGCGCTGGCGGGCGCGCTGGCCGCCGCCCTTGGCGGGTTCACCGGCGCCTATCCCTGGATCATGGCGGGCGCCGCCGCGCTCACGCTGGTTGGCGCTGGCTTTGGCTGGGCGGGCGCCGGCGCGCGGCAAGGAAAATAAAAAATCTTCGGAACCGGTTTGGACGGTCAACCGTTCACTTTTCCGGAATTAAACTGGAGGACTCCATCATGCTCCGTTGGGCGCTAATCTTCTTCATCATTGCGATCATCGCCGCCGTGTTCGGTTTTGGCGGCATCGCGGGCGGCGCGGCTCAGATCGCCGTCATCCTGTTCTGGATCTTCGTGATCCTGTTCGTGCTGAGCATTCTGGCCGGACTTGTCAGGGGCCGACGCTGACGCCCCGGCTGATACAGCCAGACAATGAAAAGGCGCCGCAAACGCGGCGCCTTTTTTTATGCGTGATACAGGGAAGGGATCAGGCCTTGCGAAGCCAGGTGTCGACTTCCTCGCGCGCGGCCTCGCGATCCTTGCCGTAGCGTTCCTGGATCTTGCCGATCAGCTGTTCGCGCCGGCCTTCAACCCAGTCCAGATCGTCATCGGTCAGCTTGCCCCACTGGGCCTGCGCCGAGCCTTTGAGTTGTTTCCACTTTCCTTGAAGTTCGTCGGTATTCATGTCCGTCTTCCTTGTTGCCTGGCGGGCGGAAAATAGAACGAAATCCCCCGGCCGCCGTTCCCGCCAACGCTGCTCAAGCCTCGCCGCGCTCCAGATAGGCGGCGTCCCGCGCCAGAACCTCGACAAGGAAATCGAACAGGGCGCGCAGACGGGCGCTGGTGCGCAATTCCCGATGCGTGACCAGCCACAGATCCAGCGCCATGGCGGAGGTGTCGGGCAACAGGCGCGTCAGGTCTTCCCGGTTCGCCGCCCAGCGGTGGGACAGCACGCCGACGCCGAATCCGGCCACCACGGCCGACATGTGGGCGGCGGGGCTGTTGGTGTGGAAGGTGATCCGGCCCGGCGCGACGGGCTGGCCGCCGATTTCCGGAGGCCATATCACGCCGGTCCCGAAATTGGCCCAGACCGTGTCGTGACTGGCCAGGTCGTCCAGCGTACCGGGCTCGCCGCGCCGCTCCACATAGGATGTCGCGGCGTAGAACCCAAAGCCGACGCGCGCCGCGCGGCGGGCCAGCGTGGTCGCCTGTTCGCCGGGGCCGCCAAATCGCAGGGCGATATCGGCCTCCCGCCGCACCAGATTGGCCGTGCGCGCCTCCACCGTCACATGCGTGATGATGTCGGGATAGCGCTCATGGAATTCTCCCAGAACCCGGGGCAGCCATTCCGTGCCGATACCCTCGCCAACCGACAGCGTGATGTCGCCGGTCAGGCCGGTGCTCTGGCCCTCCGCGGCGGTTTCGGCGCTGAACCATTCGCGCTCCATGACGCGGGCGTGCTCCAGCACCGCCTCGCCGCTATCCGTCAGGGTCAGGCCGCGCGGCCCGCGTGAGAACAGGGTGGCGCCAAACCGCGCCTCCAGCGCCTCGACCCGCCGGCCCACGGTGGGCTGACTCATCTTCAGCTTGCGGCCCGCCGCGGACAGGCTGCCCGCGTCGGCAACCGCCAGGAAGATACGGACATCATCCCAATTATTCATAATTGTATATCAACTAGCCAAAAACTAACATTCTCATTCAATAATAGACGATCCATCTCTGGAGCGCCAACAGCGATCAGGAGAATGCGATCATGTCTGGAATTATCGAAACCGCCGCGGCCGCTCTGGCCCTGTCTTTCGCCGGATCGGTCGGCGCCGATCATTTTGAAGTGAAGACGTTTGGCCCGTCTCTTGTTCAGGTCGGCGCGCGCGCCGCGCTGGACGGCGATTATGACAAGGCGGAACGCTTCACGCGCCGCGCGCTGGAAGAACCCGTCAGCTACAAGTCGAAGGCCATCGCCTGGGCCAATCTGTGCGCCATCGCCGCCCGGCAGGGCGATATGGCGGGCGCCGAGGCGGCCTGCGACGCCGCCCTGCAGGAAAACCCGGCCAGCGATATCGCCCGCCGCAACCGCGCGGCCCTGCGTTACCAGCAAGGCGAATACGCGCTGGCGCAGCGGGATCTTGATATCCTGTTCGAGGACGGCGCGGACGCCGGGGCCGAAAGATTGCGGGCCGCGGTGAACAGCGCCCGGACACAGCTGGCGACAGCGCGCTAGACGCGTCAGGCGGCTTCCGCCTCAGCACGGCCGGCGGGGGCGTCCGCGTCCCCGCCGCTCTGCTTTTCACGCACATCGGCCAGCCATGCGGCGATCGTCTCATTGTCCACCTGGATGGCGCGCAGCATGTCCACCACCAGCTCCACCCCCTTGGGTTTTCCCTTCACGATCACGGCGTGAATGCCCAGCGCGGCGTGACGCTCCTGATCATGGCGGGTCTCCACGGCCACGAAACGCTCCAGATCGGGATATTGCTGCTTCAGGAAGGGCGTCAGCTCCTCCGACAGCTCGAACCGCGGACGGGAAATGACCAGCGCGCAGGCGTTCGTCATGCCGATTGTCTCCATCAGGCGCATGTCGGCGGCGTCCCCGAACGTGACGTGATAGCCGTCGGCGATGGCGGAGATGAACGCGTCCGGATCGATTTCCATGGCCAGATGATCCCGCTTTGCGAAGGTCAGCGCATCGACGGCCAGCCGCCCGGTCTGGTTCATGCCGAACACCACGACGGGCCGCGCGTCGGGCGAGGCGGAGGCGGGCGCTTCTTCCCCCGGCTTGCGGCGCGCCTCGACGATCTTGCGGGCCAGCTTCATGCCGGTTTGCGACCACACCGGCGTCACCGCCAGCGTCAGCGCCACCACGGCGATCAGCACGCCCGCCATATCGCCTTCCAGCGCGCCCGCCACCGCCGGCATGGCGATGATGACAAGCGCGAATTCGGAGGACTGGGAGAGCAGAAAGCCCAGCTGCGTCGCCCCCGGCGCGGTCCAGCGATTGGCCAGCGCCGCCCCGATGATCAGCGCGGTCTTGAGCGCCAGCACGAACAGCGCGCCGCCAATGATCCAGGGCAGGTAGCCGAACAGCACGTTCAGCTCCACCGCCATACCGGCATTGATGAAGAACAGGCCCAGCAGAAGGTTGCGGAACGGTTTGGCCTCGGTCTGGATGACGTGGCGATAGGGGGTGTCGGCCACGATCATCCCGGCCAGGAACGCCCCCAGCGTCAGCGACAGGTGCAGCGCCCCGGTGGACCATGCCGCGGCCACGACCAGCAGCAGGGCGAAGGCGGTGAACACCTCGTCATTGCGGGTGCGGGCGAGGGCCTTGAACACCGGGGTGATGACCAGCCGCCCCAGCGTCAGCGCCACTACGAAGGCCGCCGCGCCCTTCAACGCCGCCATGCCGGCGTCCGCCGCCACGCTGTGCTCGCCGTCCCCGGCCAGCGACGCGACGAAGACCAGCAGGAAGATCGCCACGATGTCCTGGAAAATCAGCACCGCCGTTCCGCTGCGCCCCAGCGGGCAGGTCTGCAAATTCCGCTCGGCCAGCACGCGCGCCACAACGGCGGTGGAGGACAGCGCCAGCGCCCCGCCCACGGCGATCGCGATGGGCCAGTCCAGTCCGGCGAACCGGGCAAGGGCGATAAAGGCCGCCCCGCACAGGGCCATCTGCGCGGGGGCCAGGCCCAGCATGTCCGCCTTGCGCTCCACCAGGTCGCGCGCCGAAAAATGCAGCCCGATATCGAACAGCAGGAACACCACGCCCAGCTCCGCCAGGAAGGCCGTTGTCTCGTTATCCTCCAGCACGCCCAGCGCGCCGGGACCCAGCAGCACCCCGGCGGCGAGGAATCCGACAATGGGGGAAATGCGCAGCGGCCGGGCGATCAGGATCGCCCCCACGCCGGCGGCCAGAAAGATCAGGGCGGGCAACAGAAAATCGGCGCCGTGCATGGGCGGCTCCCTTAAAAGCGCGGGACGTTGCGCCCAATATAGGGACAAAACGCGCAAGCGCGATTGTATTCCCGCGCGCCTCCGGTTTAGGACACGCCTATTATGACAGACGAACGCTATTCAGGCCTGGAACAGCTGGGCTCCACGTCGGACGCCCCGGCTTCCCCGGATGAGGCGGTGCTGGAGCGGGTGGAGAACCCCGCCACTGACGCCCCTTACGTCATCCGTTTCACGGCCCCCGAATTCACCTCCATCTGCCCGGTGACCGGGCAGCCGGACTTTGCCCATATCGTGATCGATTACGTGCCGAAGGACTGGATCGTCGAATCCAAGAGCCTGAAACTGTTCCTGACCAGTTTCCGTAATCACGGCGCCTTTCACGAGGCCTGCACCATGACCATCGCTCGGCGCCTGATTGACCGGCTGGACCCGGTCTGGCTGCGCATTGGCGGCTACTGGTATCCGCGCGGCGGCATTCCGATCGACATCTTCTTCCAGACGGGCGAGGCGCCGAAAGGCGTCTGGGTCCCCGATCAGGGCGTGGCGCCGTATCGCGGCCGGGGGTAGGGGGCGTGAGCCGGAAAAACCCCTGGACCCGCCTGAAACGCCGCATCGTCTATGAGAACCCGTGGATCCG
The DNA here is from genome assembly GCF_013911995.1 of Euryhalocaulis sp. Classification (NCBI taxonomy): domain Bacteria; kingdom Pseudomonadati; phylum Pseudomonadota; class Alphaproteobacteria; order Maricaulales; family Maricaulaceae; genus Euryhalocaulis; species Euryhalocaulis sp. The sequence continues at coordinate 17,475 of NZ_JACESD010000010.1, read as the reverse complement.
GGTGTTCGAGGACGACGTGATCACGCCGGGCGGCACGCCCAGCATCTATGGCCTGCTGTCGGCGCGGCACACCGCCATCGGAGTCCTGCCCATAGAGGCGGACGGGACGATCTGGCTGGTCGGCCAGTGGCGCTATGCGCTGGACCGCTTCAGCTGGGAATGCCCGGAAGGCGGCGGGCGTCTGGACGCCGACCCGCTGGACGAGGCCAGGCGAGAGCTGCTGGAGGAAACCGGGCTGGAGGCGGAAAACTGGGACGAGATGATCCGCTTCCATCTTTCCAACTCCACCTCTGACGAACTGTCCATTTGCTATATCGCGACAGGCTTGAAGCGCGTGGCCGAGCCGGACCCGGAGGACGCCGAAGCGGACATGGAAATCGACCGTGTTCCTTTCATGGAGGCTCTCAATCGCGTGCTGTCGGGCGAAATAACTGACTCGTTGACGGTGGCGATGCTGCTGCGGGCGCACCATATGGCCGTGACGGGCGAAATCGGCGCGCCGCTGGCCCGTGCTATGCTTGGCGAGCAAGGGACGAAGCCATGACAGAACTTCACGCGGTATCGACGGACGCCAGCCACGAATCCCCGTGGCCGACGCTGAGGCTGGAAGCCGCCGCAGCGGCGGCGGAGGAGCCGGTGCTGTCCGGCTTCATGAACGCCTCGGTTCTCAACCACAGGACGCTGGGCGCGGCGCTGGCCTATACGCTGGCGCGCAAGCTGGGCGACGGGGATCTGAACGCCCTGCAGGCCCGCACCGTGTTCGAGGAGGCGCTGGCCGCCGATTCCGGCATCGCGGAAGCCGCCACCGAAGACCTGCTGGCCGTTTATGAGCGCGACCCGGCCTGCCGCACCTATCTTCAGCCCTTTCTCTACTACAAGGGCTATCACGCGCTTCAGTCCTATCGCGTCGCCCACTGGCTGTGGGGCGAGGGGCGGGAGACGATGGCCTTGCACATCCAGTCCATTGTCTCGGAGACATTCGGCGTGGACGCCCACCCCGCCGCGACCATCGGCAAGGGCGTGATGATCGACCATGCGACCTCGGTTGTAATCGGCGAAACGGCGCAGGTCGGCGATGGCTGCTCCCTGCTGCACGAGGTGACGCTGGGCGGCACCGGCGCGCGCGGCATCGACCGCCACCCCAAGCTTGGCAAGGGCGTGCTGGTCGGCGCGGGCGCCAAGGTGCTAGGCCCCATCAATATCGGGGACGAGGCGCGCATTGCCGCCAACTCCGTCGTGCTAAAGGACGTGCCCGCCCGCTGCACCGTCGCCGGCGTTCCGGCCAAGGCCGTGGGCCGCTGTGGCGACCGCCCGGCGGAGAGCATGGATCACAGCCTTTAAAGCGGCGATCCGGTGGACGGAAGGGCGCGCGCTCTATAGTTAGAGCGGCAATTCAAACCATTCATACTCAATGCGAAGGGAGCCGCCGTGCCGACTGTCAGAGACGACGAAATCCGCCGCCTGGAAGCCTATCTCCAGACCAAGCTCAATCCGAACCTGGACGTGCGCAAGCGCTCCCAGACGGACGACTCGCTGGAAGTCTACAAGGGCGATGAATTCCTCGGGATTATCTTCAAGGACGACGAAGACCCGAAAGACATCTCCTATAATTTCGACATGGCGATCCTGGAGATCGACCTGCCGAAAATGGGCGAGGCCTGAGCGGCCCGCCGCACTTACAGCCCTGTCATTGACTTGCCAGGGCTGACGCGGCATATGCCGCGCTTCCCGCAAACGCGCGGGATACATTGAAAAGCAACGGGTGACGTGAGCGCCGCCGTTTCAATCGCAGGGCCCATGGGGGGCGCTGCCGGACCACGTCTTTGTGAGGAATACATGTCGAAGCGCGAATCCGCGAAGTACAAGATTGACCGCCGCATGGGCGAAAACATCTGGGGCCGTCCGAAGTCCCCGGTGAACAAGCGCCAGTACGGCCCGGGCGAGCACGGCCAGCGCCGCAAGTCCAAACTGTCCGATTTCGGCCTGCAGCTGCGCGCCAAGCAGAAGCTGAAAGGCTATTACGGCAACATCACCGAGAAGCAGTTCCGCAACACCTACAAGGAAGCGTCCCGCCAGAAAGGCAACGCCGCGGAAAACCTGATCGGCCTGCTGGAATCCCGCCTCGACGCGCTGGTCTATCGCGCCAAGTTCGTGCCGACCGTCTTCGCCGCGCGCCAGTTCGTGAACCACGGCCACGTGACCGTGAACGGCAAGAAGGCCAAGACGCCGTCCATGCGCCTGCGCGCCGGCGACGTCATTCAGATCCGCGAGAAGTCCCGCAACATGGCCCTGGTGCTGGAAGCCCTGGAAAGCCAGGAGCGCGACATCCCCGATTATATCGAGGTCGAAGCCAAGGGCATGACCGCCACCTATATCCGTCAGCCGGAATTTGCGGACGTGCCGTATCCGGTCCAGATGGAGCCGAACCTGGTTATCGAATTCTACTCCTCGTAAAACGCGGGGAATTTCGAAAAACGGATCAGGGGGCGCTCTCCAAAGCGCCCCCTTTTCTCTGTCAACTTATGGTATGACGCGCCTCATGACCGGCCCTGATCCGAATAACCCGCAACCGCTGCCGGACCATCCGCGCGTCTGTTTCCTGAAGCCGGTTGTCAAAAATCCGCTGATCGAGATCGGCGACTACACCTATTATGACGACCCGGTCTCGCCCGAGACGTTCGAGGACAAGTGCGTCCATTACCACTATGATTTCATCGGCGATAAGCTGGTGATCGGTAAGTTCTGCGCCATCGCGGCGGGCGTCAGCTTCATCATGAACGGGGCCAACCATCCGATGGCCGGCTTCTCAACCTTCCCGTTCGAGATTTTCGATCATGGCTGGGAAGACTTCGCCAAAGACGCCGACCCCAAGGAAGGTTTCCGGGGCGATACGGTCATCGGCCATGATGTCTGGATCGGCCGCGACGCCTCCTTCATGCCGGGCGTGGAGGTCGGGCATGGCGCGATTATAGCCGCCAAGAGCGTCGTCGCCTCCGACGTGCCGCCCTTCGGCGTCGTCGCCGGTAATCCGGCGCGCCTGATCCGCATGCGTTTCGACGATCACATCATCGATGATCTGCTGGATATCGCTTGGTGGGACTGGCCGCTGGAGACCATCAGCGCGCATCTTAAAGAAATCCGCGGCGCCGACATGGCGGCGCTGAAGAAGGCCGCGCCGAAGCGGGGCTAGTGCTCGGTCATGTCCAGTTTGGACGGATAGACCGCCAGATGATCCTTGATCTCTGACACGCCGTCCCTGGGGTTCTCATAGGACCAGACGGCATTCTCGATCAGACCGTCCGGCGTGCGGACGTGATAATGCGTGGCGTCGCCCTTATAGGGGCAATGCGTGACGTGATCCGACTTTTCCAGAAGCGCCATCGCGGCGGCGTCGCGGGCGAAATAGAAGACCGGTTTATAACCCGCTTCTTTCAGCACCAGAACGACATTGGCCCCGATAATCGTCCGCCCGCCGGCTTCGACCGTCACCCGGCGGGGTTCGGTCTCAATCGTGATCGGATGGTCGCCGGCGGATTTGCTCATGGCTGTCAGGCCGCCTCTTCCAGAACGCCCTTGTCGGCGAGATAGGTTTTCAGCTCGCCCTGTTCGAACATCTCGCGGACGATGTCGGCGCCGCCGACAAACTCGCCCTTCACATAGAGCTGCGGAATGGTCGGCCAGTCGGTGAACGCTTTCACGCCCTCGCGGATTTCCTGACGCTCCAGCACGTTCACGCCCTGATATTTCACGCCCAGATAATCCAGAACCTGCGCGACGACAGAGGAAAACCCGCATTGCGGGAAGGTCGGAGTGCCCTTCATGAACACAACAACATCGTTGGATTCCACGATGGACTTGATTTCGTCGAGGACGGCCTGGTCGGTCATAATCGGTTACTCGCTTCGCGTTGGGCGTTGGTCAAACAGCTAGGAAGGCGATTGGTTCAAATCAAGCGTCCTGGCAGCGTCGGCGTTAGCCTCCAGATGCTTCAGGCGGGTGGTGGAGAATAGCGCACAATCGCATGCGCCGCTCGCCACGGCGTATTTCAGGCACTCATCGGGCTTCAGATAGCTGCGCATCCGCCTGTCGCCGCGCGCCCATTTGGCCAGAACGCGCAAATCGGCGGGCCGGGTGGGAATGCGCGGCCCGCCCATGGAGGGCGAAAATATCTCGATCCCGAACAGCCCCAGCCCGGCATCCCGCGCCGCGCTGATCCGCTTCGCCTCGGGCGGGGTCAGGCGCACATGCACCGGGGCCATCAGAAGGTCGAACGCCCTGGTGTCCAGCGCGGCATAGATCTCGTCGCCGCGCCCGCACATGCCCAGATAGCGATACTTGCCCTCTGCCTTCATGTCGGACAGCGCCGTCATCAGGCCGTCCGTCATCTGGTCCGCGCTCGGCCCGTGCAGGAAGAACGCATCCACCGCGCCCACGCCCAGCCGCGCCAGGGAGGCCTCCAGAGAGGCGCGCACGCCCTCCGCAGAGAAGTCTTTCTTCCATGTGCCGCCCTCGCGATACGTGCCGGCCTTGGTGCTGAGAAACAGCGTATCCCGGTCCAGTTCCTCTATCGCCCGGCCCAGCCGCGTCTCGGCCTCGCCCGCGCCATAAAAGGGGGCGGTGTCGAACGCGGTGACGCCCAGCGCGGCCGCGCGCCGGATCAGTTTTTCCGTATGGCCGGCGCGCGTCCATGCCGCGGCGTGCGGGCCGGATATTCCAAGGCCCAGAACCGGGATTTCAGCGCCGGTCGCGCCCAGGGGGCGGCGCGGGATCAAGGCGCGCTGGTTTCCAGCGCCAGGGCGTGCAGCTCCCCGCCCATCTTGCCCTTCAGGGCGGCATAGACGGTCTGGTGCTGTTTAACGCGCGTCATGCCGGCGAAGTCCGCGGAGACCACTTTCGCCTTGTAGTGGTCGCCATCCCCGGCAAGGTCGGTAATCTCGATCTCGGCGCCGGGAAACGCCTCGCGCAGCATCGATTCCAGCTGGTCGGCGGGAAGGGCCATGACTTAAGTCTCCTCGTTGAACTCGCGTGGCGGGCCGCGCCGCCTTGCGCTAGACTTAATGAAGGCACGCCCCGCGCGCAAAGGAGAGACGGTAATGTTGCTGCGAATGGTACTGACCGGCGCCGGAGCGGCGCTCATCCTGGCGGCCTGCGGCGGCGGCGATCCGGATCCGATCGGCAAGACGACAGGGCCGGAGCCGCAACTGGAAGCGCCCAGGGTCCAGACCCTGCCCACCATCAAGACCGCTGACCCGATCGGCTGGGCGGAGGGCGAGGCCCCGGCCGCGCCGGAAGGTTTCACCGTCAACGCCTTCGCCCGCGATCTCAATCATCCGCGCCAGGTCTTCGTGATGGACAACGGCGATGTCCTGATCGCTGAATCCTCCAGCGAGCCCAGCGAGGGCGGCGGCCTGCGAGGCTTTTTCGAGCGCCGCATCATGGGCAATGCCGGCGCGCTGGAAGACGAAAGCCCCGACAATCTGATCCTACTGCGCGACACGAACGGCGACGGCGCGGCAGACATGCGCCATGTCCTGCTGGACGATCTGAACCAGCCCTTCGGGATCGAATATCTGGACGGCTTCCTCTATGTCGCCAATACCGACGCCCTGATCCGCGTTTCGTATCAGCCGGGCCAGACGGAAATTCTGGAAACCCCGGAAAGGGTCGCCGACCTGCCCTTCAACGCGGGTAATAACGGCCACTGGACGCGCAATGTTATCGCCTCGCCGGACGGCCGGACCCTGTTTGTCGCCGTCGGCTCGGTCAGCAATGTCGGCGATAGCGGTATGGGCGTGGAGCAGAACCGCGCCGCCATCCACGCCTATGACCCCGACGGATCGAACATGCGCCTGTATGCGACCGGCCTGCGCAACCCGGTCGGGCTGGCGATCAATCCCCAAAACGGGGCCTTGTGGACCGCCGTGAACGAGCGCGACATGCTGGGCGACGATCTGGTGCCCGACTACATGACCAGCGTTCGCGAGGGCGGTTTCTATGGCTGGCCGTGGTCCTATTTCGGCCAGAACATGGATCCGCGCTTCGAGCGCGAGGCCGTGCCGATGGAAACAGTCAACGGCGCCATGAAACCGGACTATGCTCTGGGCGCGCACACCGCTTCTCTGGGCCTGACCTTTTATGAAGGATCAGGGTTCCCGGCCCGCTATCAGGGTGGCGCGTTTGTCGGCCAGCACGGCTCATGGAACCGCTCGGACTTCGCCGGCTACAAGGTGGTCTTCGTGCCGTTCGCGAACGGCGAACCCGCGGGCGAGGCGGAAGATTTCCTCACCGGCTTCCTGACCGAAGACGACGAAGCGCATGGCCGCCCGGTGGGCGTCGCCGTGGCGCAGGACGGCGCGTTGCTGGTCACCGACGATGTCGGCGACGTCCTCTGGCGCGTCGCGCCGGAGTAGGGGCAAGGGCCGGTGCATAAAGTCCCTTCTCCCCTATGGAGGGGAGAAGGTGGCCGAAGGCTAAGATGAGGGGAGGCGTTGAAGGGCGCGCTCTATCCTGAGAGCCGCCCCCTCACCCTTTCGGCTTTCCAAATCTTTTAGATTTGGAGCCTCAAAACCCTCTCCCCCTCTAAGGGGGCGAGGGGACTTATTGGCTAAGCCGCTTTGGTCTGGAGCGTGGGAGCCGCCATGTAGCCGGGCAGCCAGTCTTCGTGCGCCTTGCGCAGATCGTCCAGCGATACGTCGATCAGCTCGCCCATCTGGAATCGCTGACCGCCGAACGTTCCGATTTGCAGGACGGGCACGCTGTGCTCCTCGGCCTTTTCCAGCAGCAGCTTCAGCGCCTCGCCCTGGGCTGCGATCAGGTATCGGCCCTGATCCTCGCCGAACAGCCAGCCATGGGTGGCGGCGCCCTTGGGCGACGCGCCAAGCTTGAGGCCCAGCTTCGCGCCCAGCGCCATTTCCGCCGCGCCGATGGCGAGGCCCCCATCGGACAGGTCATGCACCGCGGTCGCCACGCCCCGCTCGATGGCCTTGCGCACCCACGTGCCCAGCCAGCGTTCGACGCTGAGGTCCACCGGCGGCGGGGCGCCGTCCGTATTGCCGTGCAGGATTCGCATATATTGCGACTGGCCCAGATGGCCGACCGTTTCGCCGACCAGCAGCAGCGTGTCGCCGTCCTTCGCATTGCCGATGCCGGCGTGCTTCGTCACATCGCCGATCAGGCCGACGCCGCCAACGGCCGGGGTGGGCGGGATGCCGGCGCCGCGCGTCTCGTTATAGAGGCTGACATTGCCGCTCACGACCGGGAAGTCGAGGTCCTTGCACGCCTCGGCCATGCCTTCCACGCAACCCACGAACTGGCCCATGATCTCGGGCCGCTCCGGGTTGCCGAAATTCAGGCAGTCGGTGATGGCGATAGGGATCGCGCCGACGGCGGAGAGATTGCGATAGGCTTCCGCCACCGCCTGCTTGCCGCCCTCATACGGGTCGGCCTTGCAATAGCGCGGCGTGCAGTCGGTCGTGATGGCCAGCGCCTTGTCCGTGCCGTGCACGCGCACGATGGCCGCGTCGCCGCCTGACTGTGAGCTGTCGACCGTGTCAGCCATGACGTGACGGTCATACTGTTCCCAAATCCAGCGCTTGGAGGCGAGGTCGGGAGAGCCGACCAGCTTCAGCAGCGCCTCGCTGTAATCCGCCGGCTCAGGCGCATCGCCTGCGTCCACCACCTTGCCGCGCGGGGTGGGTGTGTGCGGGCGGTCATATTTCGGCGCGTCCTCGGAAAGCGGGTCCAGCGGGATGTCGCAGACCGTCTCGCCGTGATGCTTGAGGACCATGCGGCCGGTGTCGGTGGTGTGGCCGATCACCTCGGCGTCCAGCTCCCATTTCTCGAAGATGGCCTTGGCCTCGGCTTCCTTGCCGGGCTTGAGGATGACCAGCATCCGTTCCTGGCTTTCGGAGAGCATCATTTCATAGGCCGTCATGGCGTCTTCGCGCTGGGGCACGTCATCCATGTTCAGCTCGATCCCGACGCCGCCCTTGCCCGCCATCTCGACGGAGGAGGATGTCAGGCCCGCCGCGCCCATGTCCTGAATGGCGACGATCACGTCAGTCGCCATCAGCTCCAGGCACGCCTCGATCAGCAGTTTCTCGGTGAACGGATCGCCCACCTGAACGGTCGGGCGTTTCTCGTCGGAATCATCGTCGAACTCGGCGGAGGCCATGGTCGCGCCGTGGATGCCGTCGCGCCCGGTCTTGGAGCCGACATAGAGGATCGGATCGCCCGCGCCGCGTGCGGCGGAGTAGAAGATCTTGTCCTGATCGGCGAGGCCCACGCACATCGCGTTGACCAGGATATTGCCGTCATAGCCGGTGTCGAAATTGGTCTCGCCGCCAACCGTCGGCACGCCGACGCAGTTTCCGTAGCCGCCAATCCCGGCCACCACGCCGGAGACGAGGCTGCGCGTCTTGTGATGGTCGGGCGAACCGAAGCGCAGCGCGTTCATCAGCGCCACGGGCCGCGCGCCCATGGTGAAGACATCGCGCAGAATGCCGCCCACGCCCGTCGCCGCGCCCTGATAGGGCTCGATATAGGACGGGTGGTTGTGGCTCTCCATCTTGAAGATGGCGGCCTGTCCGTCGCCGATATCAATGACGCCCGCATTCTCGCCCGGCCCGCAGATCACCCGGTCATTCTTGGTCGGGAATTTCGACAGGTGGATGCGGGAGGATTTGTAGGAGCAATGCTCCGACCACATCACCGAAAAGATGCCCAGCTCCACCAGGTTCGGCGCCCGGCCCATGCGGTCCAGGATGATGCCGTATTCCTCGTCCGTCAGGCCATGCTCGGCGACGATTTCGGGGGTAATGTCGGGGGCGTATTCAGTCATCAAACCGATCCCAGAAGGCTTTCAAAGACGGCGCGGCCGCCGGTTCCGCCGTGGGTTTCGTCCACGGCGCGCTCGGGGTGGGGCATCAGGCCCATGACATTGCCGGCCTCGTTCGTGACGCCGGCGATGTCGCGGGCCGAGCCGTTGGGATTGCCCTGGTAACGGAACACCACGCAGCCCTCGCCCTCCAGCCGGTCCAGCGTCGCCTCGTCGGCGAAATAATTGCCGTCGTGATGGGCGACCGGGATGACCGTGTCGCGCGTCCCCGAATAGGCGGAGGTGAAGCGCGTGTTGGAGTTTGCGATCTCCAGGGGCTGTTCCTTGCACACGAAATGCAGGTTGGCGTTGCGCAGCAGCGCGCCCGGGAGCAGGCCCGTCTCGGTCAGGGTCTGGAAGCCGTTGCAGACGCCCATGACCGCCACGCCCTTGTCGGCGGCGCTGACCACTTCGCGCATGATGGGAGAGCGGCCGGCGATGGCGCCGGAGCGGAGATAGTCGCCATAGGAAAACCCGCCGGGCACCAGGATGAAGTCGACCCCGTCCGGCAGTTCGGTTTCCCGGTGCCAGACCATGGCCGGCGCTTCGCCGGTGATCAGCTTGATGGCTTCGAAGGCGTCCCGGTCGCAGTTGGAGCCCGGGAATACGATGACGGCAGATTTCATGGCGCGGGGTTTAGCAGCTTGGGTTGCGAGTCGCGAGCCTGCTATGTGCGCTTTCTGGCGCTCTGAAACAAGTAAACGCCGCTCCACGCAGGAGCGGCGTTTTGAAACAGGATCAAGGCGGGGGGGCGGGCGGCCTAGGGCCGCGTCTGGCCGTCGCCGCGCACGACGTAGCGGAAGGTCGTCAGCTGTTCCGCGCCGACCGGGCCGCGGGCGTGCAGGCGGCCTGTGGCGATGCCGATTTCCGCGCCCATGCCGAACTCGCCGCCATCGGCGAATTGCGTGGCCGCGTTCCAGAAGACGATCGCGCTGTCGATCTGCGCCATGAAGTCCTCGGCGGCGTCCTTGTCCTCGGCGATGATCGCCTCGGTATGCTGGGAGCCGTATTCGGCGATGTGTTCAACCGCGGCGTCGAGATCGTCGACGATCTTCACCGCCAGGATTGCGTCCAGATATTCGGTGCGCCAGTCTTCCTCGCTCGCTTCCTTCATGGAGGGGACGATCTTGCGGGCTTCAGCATCGCCCCGCAGCTCACAGCCCTTCTCCTCCAGCGCGGCCGCCACTTTCGGCAGCAGGTCTTCGGCCACCTTGCGGTCAACCAGAAGCGTTTCCAGCGCGCCGCAGACGCCGGTCCGGCGCAGCTTGGAATTGACCACGATTTCCGTGGCCTTCCGCGGATCGGCGGAGGGGTGGAGATACATGTGGCAGAGGCCTTCAAGGTGGCCCAGAACCGGCACGCGCGCCTCGTTCTGAACGCGCTCGACAAGACTGGCCCCGCCGCGCGGGATAATCAGGTCGATGGCGCCGTTCAGGCCGCCCAGCATCTCGCCCACCAGGGCGCGGTCCTGCGGCGGCACCAGCTGCACCACTTCCTTGGGCAGCCCGGCGGCCTCCAGACCCTTCTGGACGGCGCCGTGAATCGCGGCGCTGGAATGTTGCGCATCGCGTCCGCCGCGCAGCATCACTGCATTGCCGGACCGCACGCAGAGCGAGGCGGCGTCGGCGGTGACGTTCGGGCGGCTTTCGTAGATCATGCCGATGACGCCGATGGGGCCGCGAACGCGGGCGATGTCCAGCCCGTTCGGGCGCTTCCAGCGGGCCAGCTCCTCGCCGGCCGGATCGTCCTGTCCGGCGATGGCCTCCACAGAGGAGACAAGGCCGTCGATCCGCTCGTCATTGAGGATCAGGCGGTCGACTTTCGCCTTGGACAGGCCGGCCTCCCTGGCGGCGGCCACGTCCTCTTCATTGGCTTTCAGGATATCCGCGCGGGCCGCTTCAATCGCCCTGGCGATTTCCTTCAGCGCCTTCGTGCGGGTTTCCGGGCCGGCGCCGCGCAGCTTTGCAAAAGCGCGCTTGGCGTCCAGGCCCATCTTGTTCATGTCGGGGGTCAAATTCGTTTCAGCTTTGGTCATCTGTGACTAACACCAGATCGTTGCGATGGATCAGCGCGACCGGGCCGATAAAGCCGAGCCGCTCCTCGATTTCCTCGCTCTGCGCCCCGATCAGCCGGTAGGCGTCGGAAGCGCGATAGGCCACAAGGCCGCGGGCGAGGACCGCGCCCTCTTCATTTTCGATACGCACCGTGTCGCCCTTGTCGAAATCACCCTTCACGTCGGTGATGCCGACAGGCAGCAGGCTCTTGCCTTCCTTCAGCGCCGTTTCCGCGCCTTCATCGATAATGATGGCGCCGTCGTCGCGGATGGCGTGGGCGATCCATTGCCGCCGCGCCGTCTCCGGCTTCACGTGCGGCAGGAACCAGGTGCAGTTGCCGCCATTGCGCAGGGCGGTCACCGGATGTTCCGGCTTGCCCGGCGCGATGGCCACGGCGCACCCGGCCGCGGTGGCGATGCGCGCGGCGTCCACCTTGGACTTCATGCCGCCCGTGCCGACGCTGGAGCCGGGACCGCCGGCCATGGCGTAAATCTCCGGCGTGATCTCCTCGATCACCTGCATGCGGCGGGCGTCGGGATCGTCGGCCGGGTTCGCGGTATACATGCCGTCGATATCCGACAGCAGAAGCAGCGAATCCGCGCTGACCAGCTGCGCCACGCGGGCCGCCAAGCGGTCATTGTCGCCATAGCGGATTTCGTCGGTCGCCACGGTGTCGTGTTCATTGACGATGGGGATGGCGCCGTAACGGATCAAGCGGTTGAACGTGTTTCGCGCGTTCACCCAGCGGCGGCGGTTTTCCGTGTCGTCCAGCGTCAGAAGGCCCTGCGCGACGCGAAGATTGATCTTCGCGAAGGTTTCCGACCAGGCGCGCATCAAATGCGGCTGGCCCAGCGCGGCGAGGGCCTGTTTCTCCTCCAGCCGCTTGGGGCGCTTCTTGGAGCCCATCAGACTGCGGCCCGCGGCCACGGCGCCGGAAGAGACCAGCACGACAGCGGTGCCGGCCTTGCGCAGGGCGGCGATATCCTCGGCGATGCCGCGCAGCGTATCCATGTCCGGACCTTCGCCGTCCGGGTAGATAAGGGCGGAGCCGACCTTCACCACGCAGCGCCTGCCGCGCAGATATTCTTCGGCCACGGCGGTCATCGGCGAAATCTCGCCGGCTAGCGTTTCAGTATCAGTCATTCACCTATAGTCGGGCGGCGACAATCAATGGGCGAAAACGCGACCAGGCGCGTCCCTTGGATAAAGGGATAAAGCCGCGCACGGTTCCAAAACAAGAACCGCTGTGTCCGCAAATTCCTGCGGACCTGTTTTTCGCCGCCGCGCATCGGCGCGCGCGGGGCGGATGCGAGACAGTTAGGAAGCTAGTCCTGAATGTCTATGTCGAAGCGTTCGATCACCGTGTTGGCAAGCAGTTTCTCGCACATTTCGGTGACCCGGGCTTCGGCCTTTGCCTTGTCGGTTTCGGCCAGCTCCAGCGTGATTTCCTTGCCGACGCGGGCGCCGGACACTTCGTCATAGCCCAGAGAATTGAGGGCGTGCGCGATGGCCTTGCCCTGGGGGTCCAGAACGCCGGCTTTCAGCTTGACGTGTACGGTGGCTTTCATGCGTCTTCTTCTTCTTCCTCGACAAGGCGGAGATTGGGCTGGTCCTTCATGACGCCCAGACGGCGCGCGACATCGGCATAGGCCTCGGTCACGCCGCCCAGATCCCGGCGGAAGCGGTCCTTGTCCATCTTTTCGCCGGTGTCCATGTCCCAGAGGCGGCAGGAATCGGGGCTGATTTCGTCGGCCAGGATGATGCGCATCATGTCGCCGTCATACTGGCGGCCGTATTCCAGCTTGAAATCGACCAGGCGGATGCCGACCGCGGCGAACATGCCCGACAGGAAGTCGTTCACGCGCAGGGTCAGCGCCATCAGGTCGTCGATCTCCTGGGTGGTGGCCCAGTTGAACGCGGTGATGTGCTCCTCGGCGACCATCGGATCGCCCAGCTCGTCATTCTTGTAATAGAATTCGACGATGGAGCGGGGCAGGGGCTCGCCCTCTTCAAGGCCCAGCCGCTTGGACAGCGAGCCGGCGGCCACGTTGCGGCAGACCACCTCGATCGGGATGATCTCCACCTCGCGGATCAGCTGCTCGCGCATGTTCAGGCGGCGGATGAAATGAGTCGGGATTCCGGCGCGCTCCAGATGCGTGAACACGAACTCCGAAATCCGGTTATTGAGGACGCCCTTGCCCTCCAGCGTGCCGCGCTTCTGGTTATTGAAGGCGGTCGCGTCGTCCTTGAAGTGCTGGACCAGCGTGCCGGGTTCGGGACCCTCATAGAGGATCTTGGCCTTGCCCTCGTAGATCTTCTTGCGGCGTGACATGACGGGCGCTCCTAAACAAGAAACGCTTGGAAGCATCAAGGGTTCGCGGACATCAGCCGCGCCGTTCGATGGCCCCAGGCGCCCTTTGCGGTAAGGCGGTCCGGCGCGCGTTTAAAGGGCGCTTCCAGACCATGGTCGATTCAGGGCGGAACCTAGCGGAGGCGGTGCTGCGCCGCAACGCTGCGCAGCGCACGATTGATTCCGGTTTCCAGCGGGGCTAACCAGAGAGAAATTTCCATGCCCCTTGCGGGTCAGCGCCAGCGAGACGAATTAAGAAACATGTCTATCTTCGACGAACGCAAGAAGGGCCGCGACGCCCAGTACGCCCACGATCAGGAAATGGAATTCAAGGCGCAGGCCCGCCGCAACAAGCTGCTGGGCCTGTGGGCCGCGAAGCTGATGGGCAAGTCCGAGGCCGAGGCCGAAGCCTATGCCAAGGAAGTCATCGTTTCCGACTTTGAGGAAGCGGGCGACCACGATGTTTTCCGCAAGATCCGCCGCGATTTCGACGCCGCGAACGTCGAACAGTCCGATCACCAGATCGAGCGGAAAATGGAAGAACTTCTGGCCGAGGCGCGGGCGCAGGTCGCCGCCAGCTGATCAGTCGATCTTCGGCTCTTTCTTCAGGGTCTTGCGGGCGCGTTTTTCGACAATGCGCACGACGCTGAGGATGACGAAGCCGATGGCCGTCGTGACCGCCGCGATTCCGAAATAGCCGGCCCCGGCGGCCACGCCGATTCCCCCGCACAGCCACATCGAGGCGCCGGTCGTCAGGCCGCGCACGTCGCCGCTGGAATGAATGATCGCGCCGGCGCCGAGGAAAGCGACGCCGGCGGTCACCGCCTCGATAATGCGCAGCGTGTCGGCGCGGCTGGCCTCGCCCAGCGCATTTGAATCCGCCGCCAGTTGCAGCGTGATCACCGCGAAGGCCGCGGCGGCCAGCGACACCAGCATATGGGTGCGCAGCCCGGCCTCGTGATCGCGGAATTCCCGGTCGATTCCGATCACCATGCCCAGCCCCGCCGCGATCAGAAGGCGGGTGGCCGGTTCGATCAGAGGGTATTGGGCGAAAGTCTCGAACATCCTGGTCCGCAAATCTCCATGACAGTTCTGTCTCGATTATATGTCAGAACCGGAAGGCGGGGATGGATGTTCCTGAAAAGCTGACTAGTCCCCAATCGCGGGAAGGCTCAGCCCCTCCCGCTCATTGTCCCAGATCATGGAAATGATGCGCCATTTGCCGTCCGGGTCTTTCAGGAGCTGGATGGAGTTTATGCCGCGGCGCTCGGGCGTTTCGTCGTCCAGCGCGGTGCGCGCCTCATAGGCGCTCCAGACATGGGCGATATTGCCGAAGATGCGGACCTCGGAGCCCAGCTCGATCTCGTAGAAAGCGGTCTTCTCGAAGAAGGGCTCGACATTCTCGCGGTAGGCGTCGCGGTCGAAGGCCTGCGCCCACATGCGGCCGTCTTCGCCGATCCCGGTGCGGATCTGGCGGGAGTCCGGGTGGAAGACTTCGTTCTGTTTCGACCAGTCGCGCGGACCCGCAGGGCCGGAGACCATGGCGTACATCTCCGTCACCGCCGCGCGGATTTGCTCCTCGTCGGTCATGCCTCTCCGAACACCCTTTGGAAGATGACGTCCACGTTCTTGAAGTGGAAGTCGAGATTGGTGAGGGCGCGGAGCTGGTCCTCGTCCAGATGCTTTCGGACATCGTCGTCAGCCAGCAGGTGGTCCAAGAGATCGCCTTCGCCGGCCCAGGTCTTCATCGCGTTGCGCTGGACCAGACGATAGGAATCTTCGCGGCTCGCCCCGGCCTGGGTCAGCGCCAGCAGGACGCGCTGGGAGTTATGCAGCCCTCCCATCCTGTCCATGTTGGCCTGCATCCGCTCCGGATAGACGACCAGATTCTCGATCACGCCGGCCAGCCGTTGCAGGGCGAAATCCAGATGCGTGGTGGCGTCCGGGCCGATGCCGCGCTCGACGGAGGAGTGGGAGATGTCGCGCTCATGCCAGAGGGCGACGTTTTCCATGGCCGGGGCCACGGCGGAGCGGACCAGGCGGGCAAGGCCCGTGAGGTTCTCGGTCAGGACCGGATTGCGCTTGTGCGGCATGGCCGACGAGCCCTTCTGGCCCTTGGAGAAAAACTCCTCCGCCTCCAGAACCTCGGTGCGCTGCAGGTGGCGGACCTCGGTCGCCAGACGTTCGATGGAGGAGGCGACGACGCCCAGCGCCGCAAAATAGGCGGCGTGGCGGTCGCGCGGGATGACCTGGGTGGAGACCGGCTCGGGCTTCAGGCCCAGCGCGTTGGCGACATGCTCTTCAACGGACGGGTCGATATTGGCGAAGGTGCCGACAGCGCCGGATATGGCGCAGACGGCGATTTCCTCGCGCGCGGTCTCGAGGCGGGTCCTGGCGCGGCTGAACTCGGCGTAATAGCCGGCGAGCTTCAGGCCGAACGTTACCGGCTCGGCGTGGATGCCGTGGCTGCGGCCGATGGTCGGCGTCATCTTGTGCTCGAAGGCGCGCGTCTTCAGCGCGGCCAGGATGCGGTCGACGCCGGAGAGCAGGATGTCCGTGGCGCGGACCAGTTGCACCGATAGCGTGGTGTCCAGAACGTCGGAGGAGGTCAGGCCCTGGTGCACGAAGCGGGCGTCCTCGCCCACGATCTCGGCCAGATGCGTCAGGAAGGCGATGACGTCATGCTTCACCTCGCGCTCGATCTCGTCGATGCGGGCGATGTCGAACTCGGCGTCCTTCGCGGTCCAGACCTGTCTGGCGGCGCTTTCCGGGATCACGCCCAGCTCGGCCAGCTTGTCGCAGGCATGGGCCTCGATCTCGAACCAGATGCGGTATTTCGATTCCGGGGACCAGATTTCTACAAGTTCGGGACGGGCATAGCGTTCGATCATCAGGCGCGCTCCAGTTCTTCGGCCAGCGCGGCGTAGTCAATCGGGGCGTCCTTGTCGAGCGAGCCGCTCTGATCGGGCATCTCGTATTTCAGTCCCGAGCCGCAATTAAAGAGGACGGCGGAGGCGTCGGCGTCGACCCGGCCCTCCGCGATCGCCTTCTTCTGGGCGGCGAGGGTGGCCGCGCCTTCCGGGCAGAGGAGAAGGCCGTCGCGGCGGCCGCATTCGCGGCGCGCGGTCTCGATCTCGTCCTCATTCACCGCAATCGCGAAGCCGCCGGATTGGCGCACCGCGCGCAGGATCAGGAAGTCGCCGATGGCGGCGGGCACGCGGATGCCCATGGCCTTTGTCCGGGCGCCGTTCCAGAACTCGGCGTGTTCCTCGCCGTTCTCATAGGCGCGGACAATGGGGGCGCAGCCCTCGGCCTGAACGGCGATCATCTTGGGGCGCTCCGGGCCGATCCAGCCGAGCTTTTCCATCTCGTCGAACGCCTTCCACATCCCGATCAGGCCGGTGCCCCCGCCCGTGGGATAGAAGATCGCGCCGGGCAGCTTCCAGCCCATCTGGGCGGCCAGCTCGTATCCCATCGTCTTCTTGCCCTCGATCCGGTAGGGCTCCTTCAGGGTGGAGACATCGAACCAGCCGAAGCGGTCCTTCATCTCGCCGACCAGCTTGCCGCAATCGGTGATGTAGCCGTTCACGCGCCAGACCTTCGCGCCCTGCAGCGCGATCTCCCGCACATTCACCTCCGGCGTGTCGGCCGGGCAGAAACAGGCCGAGGTCAGCCCGGCGCGGGAGGCATAGGCGGCCAGCGCCGCGCCGGCGTTTCCGTTGGTCGGCATGGCCAGCGATTTCGCGCCCAGCTCCTTCGCCCGCGCCACGGCCAGCGCCAGGCCGCGCGCCTTGAACGATCCGGTGGGCAGGCGCCCTTCATCCTTCGCCCAGACCGGGGCTTTCGCACCCGCCCACGCGGCGGTGTCGCGGAGCGCGATGTTCGGCGTGTCGATCTCGCCCAGCCGCACGATGCTGGCTTCATCGCGGACCGGCAGCAGCTCCCGCCACTTCCAGAAGCCGCCATGGCGGGCGGCGATGGCGTCGCGGTCCAGCGCGCCTTTCGCCTTGTCGAGGTCATAGCGGGCGAGCAGCGGCTTGCCGGCCTCCGAGAGGTTTTTCAGGCCGGCGTCTTCGTAAGTCTCGCCGGTCATGGAGCATTCGAGATGGGTGAAGTGCGTGTTCGTCGTCATGGGCGGAGGCGTTCACCCCAACGAGTCCCCGGAAATCGCAAAGCGATTATCCGGGGTCCAGAGA